>JAEZLY010000201.1 GCA_023414985.1 Bacillota bacterium
ACGAGAAGATCGTAGAAACAATTCCTGTGGGGCCGCTAGGTATCATTGCTCTGGAAAGCTGCAAGCACCTAGGAGAACGTGTAAATGACTATCTTGTTGAATGGCGCAATTCAAGAGAAAGCGAGCATAAGGGAACCATAGCATTTTCAGGTTATCAAAGAGACTCGTACCTAATGAAGGCTTGTTGCCCAAGATTCGGCACCGGTGAGGCCAAAGGACAGATTAAGGAATCCGTCAGAGGCTCCGATTTATACCTCCTTGTTGATGTCACAAATTATAGTCTGACCTATAAAGTGTGCGGACATGAAAATCATATGTCACCCGACGATCATTATCAGGATTTAAAGAGAATTATCGCCGCAGTTGGTGGAAAAGCCAGAAGAATTACAGTTATTATGCCTTATTTATACGAGGGCAGACAGCATAGAAGAACCTCCAGAGAATCTCTCGATTGTGCTTTAGCATTACAGGAACTTATCCATATGGGTGTGGATAGTATCCTTACCTTCGATGCCCATGATCCCAGAGTTCAGAATGCCATTCCTCTCAACAGTCTTGAGACGGTGGCTCCGAACTATCAATTCATTAAAGCAATGCTTCATAATGTTCCCGATATCCGTTTTGATTCTGATCATATGATGGTGATCAGCCCGGACGAAGGTGGAATGTCCAGAGCTGTTTATTTCGCTAACGTTCTTGGCCTTGATATGGGTATGTTCTATAAGAGACGTGATTATACAAAGATCGTAAAAGGCCGTAACCCTATTGTAGCTCATGAATTCCTCGGCACAGATATTGCCGGGAAAGACGTACTGATCGTTGATGATATGATCTCCTCCGGTGAAAGCATTCTGGATGTTGCAACCGAATTGAAGAAAAGAAACGCAGGCCGTATCTTTGTTGCTGCTACCTTCGGTGTGTTCACGAGTGGCTTTGACAAGCTGGACGAGGCATATGAAAGCGGCTTGATTTATCGGGTTCTTACTACCAATCTGATCTATCAGACACCCGATCTGTTGTCCAAGCCCTGGTACATCAATGTCGATATGAGCAAGTACGTTGCTCTGATTATTGATACCCTGAATCACGATAACAGTATCAGCGGCTTATTAAACCCGGTAGAGAGAATTCAGAATATCTTAAAAGAGTACAATCAGGGCGGTAAGAAGCTTTCCCTTCAGGATCCGGATGCTTTAAGAAGTGAACTTGGAGAATAATCAATCACATTAATTCAATATAAATAGTCCAGATAATATCAGGGCAGGAACCATATCATATGGTACCTGCCCTGTAGTAATGTTATAGCAGCTTCTCATAAAGTTTAAACCAGGGAAGGCCATAACAGCCAAATCCCAGGTCAACTGTATCAATATACTTGTAACCATAGCTTTCATATAAATTGATGGCCGGCGTGTTCTTGTAATTCACATCCAGTCGGACGGCTTTACAATCTATCCTTGTTCCGTATTCCTCTGCAAAACCGAGCAATAATCTTCCAATCCCCAGCTTCAGATAATCCGGATGTACAACAAGGGTATGTATGACAATAATCCTGTCATAGCTCTCCTCTACCTGCCATGCTGCACTCTCATATCCATTTTCCGGTTCATGGCTAAGTATTACTGAGCCCACAATTTTATCGTTCTGTCTTGCAACAAAGAGGCAATCCAGCTCTAATCCGTGCAATGCATTTTCCCTGACAGGATAAAGACCCTTCCTCCAGCCGGGATAATTAATCCCCTTATCGAGGTAATCATTGATGTCATCATAAAGCTGTGCTATCTCGTTAATATCCTCTTCTTTCCCTTTTACTATCTCAATCTTCATGTCTTATTCTCCCGAACTATTTTCTTCCGTATTTACATTCTCACCTGTGCTGCCCTGGCCGGAGGCATTCTGTGTACTGTCGGCATTATCCTCTGTACCCGTATTCTCCCCAAGGGATACTCCATTCTGAGCTGTATTGTCCGTAGTATCCGATCCATCCGTAGATTCATCAACAGGATTATCTACCGAGCTATTATCATCTCCAACATCCGGATTCTCTACCGTCGGATACTCTTCTGTCATATCACCGGATTGAGTATCGCCCTCGTCTGTCGTCTCATTATCCGTTGTATCATCAGGGTTAAGCGAATTCCCTTCCTGACCATTCGTTCCGACGCTCGGGTTCTCTTCCGGCGAACTATTCTGTTCCTGCAGCGCCTCCTCTTCAGCCTTTCTCTTAGCTTCGGCAAGGGCTTTCTCCTTTTCCTTAGCTTCTCGCTCAGCCTTCAGCGCCGCTCTCCAGTCATAAAGCTCGAATTCCCTGGTCATGGACTGTGTATGGAGCTCCTCCATAAAGCTATGCCATATCGTTCCCGGATAACTGGCCCCCTGCAAATCAGGCACTGCTTTCGGTAAATCATAGCCGACCCAGACACTGGTGGTATAGTATGGGGTATATCCTACAAACCAACCGTCCTTCTTATCATTGGTAGTTCCTGTCTTACCTGCACTCACCGTATGGGATAAGCCTAAGCCTCTTGCAGTACCATTCTTCATAACCCCTATCATGGTCTCTGTCATTATTCTTGTTGCATTGGTCTGATAGATTTGCTTTGTCTCCATAGGGTCTCCGACGATCTCATTACCCTCGGAATCCATGATCTTTACGATGCAGGTGGGTGTTCTGTAATACCCGTCATTCTCCAGTGTAGCATAGGCTGCTGCCATCTCCACGGGGCTGGCGCCGATCGTCAATCCGCCGAGAGAGGAAGCCAGACTATAATCACTGTCCTTAATTTTTGTAAAATTCATCTTGATCAAATAGGATAAGCCGACCTTAGGCGTTAACTCTCCGAACAGCTTCCAGGCTATGGTATTCTTCGACAGCTCAATTGCCCGCTGAAGCTTTAACTTACCGAGATACCCTCCATCCGCATTTCTGGGGCCATCCTTGATCCTCTCATCCGCAACGATACTATCCGGTGTATAATTTCTCTCGAAGGAAGGAGTATAAACGATCAATGGCTTGATCGAGCTTCCCGGTTGGCGATAGCTTTGATAGGCACGATTCAGGGTATAACCCTCAAGCTTCTGCTCCCTTCCTCCGACAATGGCAACCACTCTGCCGCTGTCATTGTCTATACAGACGGCAGCCCCCTGCATCTGATAGATTCCTTCCACGTTCACTTCCTTAAAGTCCTGCAAAGCTTTATTCACAGATTTCTGAAGAAGCTTTTGCTTGTCCAGCTCTATGGAGGTATAGATCCGGTATCCTCTGACATACAGGTCCTTCTGATACCGGTCATAGAGCTCATCATATGCAGTCTCATATGCTTTACGATCCTCTTCATTCTCAAATTGATTACGGAAGGTAAAACCAGCCTGCTTCATTAAGGCGCGGATAGCGCAGTAATAGGTATAGGTCTCCACATAATTTCTTTTCTTCGACTTATCCTGATGCAGTACTATCTTCTCATCGATTGCTTCCTTAAACTGCTCTTCGGTTATCACTTTCTCATCGAGAAGCTGCTGCAGGATGCGGTCCCTACGTTCCAGCGTATTCTCCATATTGGTCAGGGGATTATACCGGTTGGGGCTGTTCGGAATGGCACAGAGGAACACAATCTGGGACATGCTGAGTCCCGAGACCCCTTCTCCGAAATATCCCCTGGCTGCTGCCTGCAGGCCATAATGCCCGTTTGCGCAGTACATATCGTTAATATAAAATTCCATGATCTGAGATTTGGTGTACTTCTTCTCCAACTCTTGTGCGATAAAGATCTCCTCGATCTTTCTTTCGTAAGTTACCTCCTGCGTCAGAAATACGCTTCGTGCAAGCTGCTGCGTGATGGTGCTGGCACCCTGCGTGATTTCTCCTTTATGCTTGATCAAGGCGATGGCCGCCCTAATATTGGCAAGATAATCGACTCCGTCATGCTCTAAGAATTTACGATCCTCAGACACCACCATTGCCTTGACTGCTATCTCCGGAATATCTTCATAGTTTAAGTAGTATACATCCTTCTCCGATTTCAGGGTTGAAATCAAATTCCCTTCCGCGTCATACACCAGACTGGTCTGAGAAGCCTTGAAGGTATCCTCTGTAGATACGGCTGCCTTTTGCTTTGCATCTGCCTGCAGCTGAAGGATCAGCTTACCGTAGGCATGATAGAAGTAAAAAATACCTCCCGCAATTGCAAGTAAAATGACAAGCGTTGCCAGCTGCATAATCAGCTTAACTGTCTGTCTGAGGCTTTTCTTCTCCTTCTTTCCTATCTGCTTCTTCTTAGACATAGCCGTTCCTCCAAGTAATTAGGATAAGTCCACCCTATGATACGGGATCCCTATCTCTTCAAGTATCCTCTGTTCCCTCTGATGACAGGTAAAGAGAAGAATCTGTCTGCGTGCTGAAATTTCGTTAATTGCTGCCTTAACTCTGATATCATCGTATAATGCAAAGCTGTCATCCAGTAGGAGGGGCACCTCATCCCTTCCCAGCAGAAGATCGGCAACTGCCATACGAAGGGCAAAATATACCTGATCGATTGTCCCTGCACTTAACCGTTCGAGCAGGACATAATCTCCCTGCCAGCCCACTTTAACCTCAAGCTTCTCATCCACCTTTAAATTATCATAGCGATCTTCCGTTACCTTACAGATCACCTCAGAAACTGCCTGATTCAGCTGCTGGCCGAAGCTGTCATGGATTTCGGCTGACAACTCCTGAATCGAGGTTAGGGCAAGTTTAATTGCCTCCAGCTCAATGGAGTTCTCTTCCTGTGTCTGTACCAGCTCTTTGTGTTTTTCCTGGTTCTTCAGCAATCGTTCTTCGTTGCCTTCCAGGGAGGTGATCTCCCATTTCAGCTTCTCCATAGCGAGCCGACAAGCCGCCATCTGACTGTTCAGTTCTTCCTGCTGTCCTGTGCTCTCCTGCTTCTTCCGATGAATTTCCTCCCGGAGCTGCTGTATGGCCTCCGGAGTAAGCTCCTCTGATGGCAGGAAATACTGCATATATTTCATAATGGTCTCATAAGCAGAATCCCTGCTGTCTTCTATCGTACTCTTTCTTTGGTCCAGCTCTCTTAATTGCTCCCTGGAGTTCTCCAGCGTATAAAAATCCTTTAAGGCTTTCTCCAGCTTTTCTCCGAGTATTTCTATACTCTCAGCCTGATTACGGGTAAAGATGTCATTCAGATTATTCCTGGCATGGATGATTCCCTGCTCCAGCTCCTTCTCTTCTGCCTGATACTTCAGGATATTCTTGCGGTTCCTGCCTTGAAGCAGGAAGAACGAGATACCGCCGAATAAGGCTGCCGCTGCAGCAAGTAGGATGCCGACTGAGGACAAATCAGACAGCACCAGAGCTGCAACAGCGATGAGAATCCCCGGAAGCAGCGTGAATAGATAGCTTTTCTTGCCTTTGTGTCTCATCAGCTCATAGCTCCTGTGAAGCTCCTGATATTGTCTTTCTCTTTCCGTGAGCTCTGTCGCCAGCGACTCAGCAAGCCTTTTATCCTCTTTCAAGGTATCGCTCAAGGCCTGCGCTTTCTCACCCGTTAAAATCCTTTTCTTTAATTCCTCTTCCTGAGCCTCCGCTTGTGCAACCTGCTTAGTAAGCTCCTGGAAGGAACGGTATTTCTCCAGTATTGCAGGAAGCTGTTCCATCCGTTCCAGGATCTCAGAATCCAGTGCAGGTGCCAGAGCTTCCTTCTGTCTTAATAAATCCTGTTCCAGCTGACGCTTCTCGTGAAGCTGCAGGGTCAGGCGATCCATCTGTTCTTCTCTGGCTAAGCCCGCTTCAATCTCTGCCTGTAATGCTTTGAGTGCTGCGGCATTCAGCGTAGGTTCCAGCTGCTTTCTCTGGTCACTCAGAGTACTGACTGCTTTTGCTACGTTTACTTCTTTACTTTTCGCAACAGATAGATTTGCGATATAATTTCTGACCTGTGCAGCCAGTTCTGTATCTGTCTGTGCCTTCAGCTGCTCGATGCTTACCGTATTGCGGAAGGTAGACTCCGTCAGACCCGGTATCAGCTCGCTGAGCATTCCTTCCTTAAGCTTCACTTCCCGTCCGGTTGACAGGTCCATCACCGTAAAGCTTTTATCGTTGGCATGAAAGCTCCGTGTCAGCCGATAGCTCTTACCACCGCTTTCAATCTCCATACTTCCGCTGTAGGCACCGGGATAACCCCAGGGCAGATATCTGGTGTAAACATCTTCCTTTGAGGCAGCTCCTCTGCCCCTCAGTCTCTCAATTCCGAACAGCATTCCCTTGATAAAGGTATGTAAGGTTGTCTTACCAGCCTCATTCTGCCCGTAGATCAGATTGATTCCGGGTTTCAGTTCTATTTCTTTGTCATGAAACCGCCCAAAATAATTTAATTTAAGCTTTGTAAGCAGCATATTGTACCCAATCCTCTCATTCCTTTGCGTTCAAAAGCGCTTCTATTCCATAGTAAAGTGCTTTCCTGGCAATCTCATCCTGCTGGGATGTTTCCCTGATCTTCTTTATGAACATTCCGATGACATTATCGGCATTCTCTTGATAAAGGGCATCAAAATCATAATCCGGCACGGACTGATCCTCAATCTCCAATACATTGCCAAGTGCTCGGACAGCTTCCTTATCGAATCGGATTGCCTCATCCCGTACCCCCTGTATCGTGAAAGAATAGATATTGTTTCCACCGTTCTCCTGTATGATTTCTCTCGTCTGATCCAGTAACGAGCCGTTGGTCGTGTCCTGTTTTACGTTCAGGATGCACCTTTTATACTGCCTGAGGGAATGCGGTACAAACCTTGCTGCAGTCTGAACCTTACCTTCAGCATCCCGATTGATCTCGCCCAGGATATAACCGCGTTCTCCAAGTTCATTTTTATCGAGCGGTTCCAAGGAACCGCAGTATGCGATTCTATCAGTGATAAATTCCGGCTTATGGATATGTCCCAATGCGATATAGTCGAAGCCAAGCTCAGTCAGCTTCTTCCGATTCATCGGGATATTTCTCTCATCCCCTCCATGCGCCAGCAGGATATGGAGTAGTTCATTCTGTGCGGGCTTCACTCCGTCATAGAGAGGCTCTGTAATATCCTTGGAACAAAAGCTCAGACCGTAAACCTCCACTCCCAGCTCTGTATATTCCTTCCCCTCCAGGCTATCCTTCAGGAAGAAATGGACCTTCTCATCCCAGGTAAAATCCTGATAATAGGACCTGGGTCCGATATAATCGTGATTACCTGCCATGATGACAGCTTTGGCTGTCTCCAGCCTGCTCAGGATGTAATTCACCTCTTTCAGCTCTCTGACCAGAGGCTGGCGGTGAAACATATCCCCGGCGATCAGAAGCAAGTCTGCTTTCTCCTCGTTGCAGATTCTGACAATATCCTGAAAGCTGCTCCAGATCTCTTTCTCCCTTTGTGCACCCCAAGGCAGGTTCGAATCCGGAACCGCACCCAGATGTATGTCCGCAATATGTATGAATTTCATAAGCTATCTCCTGTTCCGGCTGCTTCTTGTGATAATGCTTTACCGATATTCGTATGATATCATCAGACCGGGACATCGGATGTCCCGACTGTTGTATTTTCTATTGTCAAATGCTTACTTCATTATACACAAGATAGCATAATTCCGCAAGCAAACCGGCGAACGCCTATTCTATAGATTCCCCTTGAATTTTCAACAGATTACGGGTATACTCATACTAATTTTACTGAAACTTCCATTCTGATAATGTCCGAAACAATTTACTACGGTTATTTACAATCATAATGTGAGAGGAGCGAGTGCTATGGTAACCCTGGAGACAGAAAGATTGATATTAAGGCCCTTTGTGGAGGGTGATTTAGTTCAATTTTATGAATATGCAAAGACTCCGAATATCGGACCGAATGCCGGTTGGCCTCCCCATCGGGAGATCGAAGAATCAAGGAGAATTTTAACCAGCTTTATTGAGGATCAGGAGGTCTGGGCACTGGTCCTGAAGGAGGAGAATAAGCTGGTCGGTTCTCTTGGCCTGCATGCCGATAAGCTTCGAACCGCCCCGGATGTGAAGATGCTCGGTTATGTCTTATCCGAGGATTACTGGGGTCAGGGATTAATGACGGAAGCAGCTTCTGCTGCCATCCGTTACGCTTTCGAACATATGGGCATCAAGCTGCTGTCGGTACATCATTACAGCCATAACGAGCGCTCGAAGCGCGTTATAGAAAAATGCGGTTTTCAGTATGAAGGAACACTGCGCCGGTGTACCCAGCTCTTCAACGGCTGCATCTATGATTTATGCTGTTATTCCATGACCAGAGAGGAATGGCTGAATTTTGTATCCAAATAATCAAGCCGATTTGCCGGACTCGTGCTATGATGTAATCATACGGTACCGTTATCACAATTCATGGGATGACCGCTTAATCCCTTCTTCTGGCAAGGCTGGTGAACTCTTTGAAAAACTTTTATATCCTTACGGATGCGATTAACTATATTGAGGATAATCTTTGCAACGAATTTACCCTGGAGGAGGTAGCAGACGCCTGCTACTTTTCTCTGTCCGGGTTGAAGAAGCTGTTTGCCTATGCTTTTCATCTCGGCTTGAAGGAATATGTATCAAAGCGCCGTATGACGCATGCCGCATATGATCTCCTGAATACAGGACTTACCGTTACAGAGATCGCATTAAAATATCAGTATCATTCTCCCGAGGTATTTACAAGAGCGTTTTCAAAGACCTGGAGTACGACTCCCTCCTGTTTTCGAAGAGAATGGAGCTTCAGCGGAATCTTCCCCAGATTTGAATTTGAATATGACGGAGGTAAGATTATGAGCAGAAAGAAAGTAGATCTGTCCGAGCTATATGATTTGTTAAAAGCACGGGCCGACAGATATGTATTATGCTTTGATATTATGAAATTTCAGGAAGTGAATGATAATTACGGCCGCGAAGCCGGTGACAGGGTAATTATCGAATGCTTACGAAGAATCGATACCCTATCGGGGGATGGCAGTATTCTGTTTCGTATCGGCGGTGATGAATTTGCCTTAGTGACGGATTTTTATGATGTCTCGGAGGCGGAGCAGCTTGCCGGAAGGATCACGGCCCTAAATGGCCAGCCCCTCACAACGGATCATCAGAACATACCAATCAGCATGCGGGTCGGAGTAACAAAAATAGACGCAAAAACAATACGGTATAAAGAGCTTTTTGAGAATCTGGATCAGACCATTGATGAAGCGAGGAAGAACGCCTAGACTTCATCATAAGATGTTTTTATTAGATTATGCTAGAGATAGGAATATTGCTTATCAATAGTGAACCCCTTTGTTTGGACGAAAAATCCAGGCAAAGGGGTTCACTCCGGCAGAACTGTGTTTATGTTAGCTTACAATTCATCTCCTACAAGCTGATCTTAAGGCTGACCCTGTTGTCCCGGTACAGCACTTCCCTGCGGAGATTGATTCTGTGACGCATTATTTGGCTCCGTATTTTCGCTTCCTGCGATATTTCTTACCATTTCAAAAGCCCCCGTGCTTGCCAGTCCGCTCGCAAGACCTCCGAGTAATATCTCCGGACTAAAAGTCCAGCCGTTGATCCAGATATTCAGTATCGTTCCGATCACCGCCAATATGAGCGGTATGAATTTATTCGGAATGAAAGAAATACTGTGCTTAATGATATATCCTATGCAAAGACAAATCGCTAAAACCACTATAACCACATATCTTGATAAAAGCTCCATCTTGTCTCTCCTTTCCTGTGTCGAATATAATTCAACCATCTTAGGTGAACATTCTCACCATTGTCCACTATAAAATATGATGGATTCTATCCGAACATGCTAAGGATATCCCAAAATTATTATGATATCGAAGGCTTACTCTTCCATGGTCTGTCTTTACCCAACCATCCTTTTCCCATCCAGTAGTCCTTATCCTCCGGGCAGGCTCCCCAGCCCTTCAGCTGCATATTTCTCATGAGATTAAACATAAACTTATTCTTCAATGACACTCCGGCTACCGCTCGACTCTTGATTCTGTCAGCCATCTTCTTCATATCCTGCTTCACCTTGTCTTTGTTTGCCTCACTTACACCTTCCCAGGACATAGCTTGACTGCGCATTTTATATGTTTGAATATTTGAAATTCCCCAGAAGTCCAGACTTGTCTTGATATCCTTTGCTGCTTCCTTCATCCCCATGCCGGCTCCTGCAGCAATGATCACTGCTTTCTTGAAATACATCTCCTGCTTCGGTCTGTGGCTGATCCATTGTATGAAAAGATGATCCAGCAGGGATTTCATCGGAGCAGAAGCACGCAGGCAATATACGGGTGTTGTAAACACTAACAGATCCGCTTCCTCCAAGCTCTGCACAATTGGCTTCACCCACTCATAATGTGGACATTTCTCCGCACTCTTAAGACATTGATAGCAGCCGAGGCAAAAATGCGGTAAATCCTTTGGCAGGAAGAATTCCGTAATATTCTCTTTTGCTTCCAGCTGATCGATAAAGGTTCTGCCGACATGATAGGATGCTCCTTTATGGCTCTGTCCGTGAATTATTACTATTTTCATATTCATTCCTCCTTATTTCCATATGTTTTACTAAATTGCCTGACATGAAGCTCAATCATTTGCAGGGCCTCCGCTTCTCTCTCCGGATGGCAGTCACACAAGGTAAGCAGAAGAAACATCGGTGCGTAGAACTGCAGTGCCATCATTTTGGGGTCTTCCGGGCGCATCGCTCCGCTGCTGATCAGCAGCTCGAACGCTGTCCCTTGATAAGCTAGCGGTGCATCAATATATTGCTTACTATATTGACTGGCCAGCTCACTGTTATGGTATTGTTCCATCGCAAGCATTCTTCGAAATTTAGAGATATACTCATCATGAAGAAAATATAGGAACAGCGCTTTGCCCATCTCGATCAGTTTGTCTTCACTGATATTCGCAAACAGGTTGAAGTCCTGATCTGCATCTGTTCCATTCATCTGCATAGCTGCTGCCTGTTTCTCGTATCTTCCCGCCATCTCTGTGATTATGGCATCAAAAATTTCCTGTTTGCTTTTGTAATGCTTATATAATGACGGGGCTTTAATTCCTACTGCTGTTGCGATCTGTGCCACACTGACTGCTTCATATCCTTTATCAGCAAATAAGGTTAAAGCCTCCAAAAGAATTCGATTCTTTGTAGGTAATTGCTCCATTAATTCTCTCCTTTGGCTAACATTCATTAGCCTGATTATAAGCTAATAATCGTTAGCTGTCAATAGGAAGATATATAAAAACAGGAGGCAAATATGATTTGCCTCCTGTAATACAATCCTTACAGCTTACTTTTTCACCTTTTTTACAGTGATTGTTGTTTTATAAGTCTTTGTCTTTCCGTTATATAGTTTTACTTTCGCACTAACAGTACAGGTACCGGCAGATTTGGCAATTAGATGACCTCTCTTACTTACTGTCACAACCTTCGGGTTATCGGTAGCAAACGTAATATAAACCGCTCCGACAGCCCCGCCTGTTACATCATCCTTAGAAGATACCCATTCCAGGGTGCTGGGAAGTGTCACTACATAATCCGCGGTTTGTTTGGATCCTTGAAGGTAAAGTGTCTTATCTTTAAGAGTGATACCAACCTGGTCAATCAATGCTGTAACCATTGATTTATCAGCTGCTTTAGGTAACAATACATAATCAGAACAATGTAGAATCTGAACGGTCACATATCCGTCTGCATCTACTGTATATTCTGAACCAGGCAAGCTTTCCAGCTTATTTGTATCAGAATTGTAATAGTATAGTAGTACCGTATCCCCGGCCTTCACACCTTCCTGATTACCAACGTATACTCTTACACTTGCCTGTGACGGCAAATCACCGTGATGGCTGAAATTGATCACCAGGCCTTTGTCACCGGGATCCTCTTGGCTTCCTAACAGCTCATTTACTTCTGAATTTCTGATTGTTTCTACATTGAGCGTAAGGTTAATATCTTCGATGTCCTGATCCGACTCAGCAAGCGAATTGCCAGCAAAGGTCCAGGCGTATTGTTCTTTGCCTTCCTCATCACTTATGGACACCGTAATATTTTTATTGCCCTCTTTTGCTGCAGTTATAAGTTCTTTTCCCAGGACGCTATTGCTTCCCTGAAGATCTTTTGGAATAGTAATCGCTACATTGACATCCTTGACATTCGCATCCTGCACCTGCTCCAGTAATTGCTCGGAGTTGATGGGTATTGTAATATTCTGAGGTTGGTTTTGTGTATTGCTTCGGCTATTCTGATTATTTGAATCTCCTGACAGATCGAAGGACACTTTCAAACTTCCATTTTCATCTTTCTTAATTGTAACTGACGCTTCTGCATCCGATCCGATCAGACTTACCTTTCCTGATCCAGTATTCGGATCTTCAGCACCAGGTGTTGGTGTTGGCAAAACAGGGGGGATCGGTCCACCTCCGCCACCACCAGGGGCACCTCCGCCACCTCCAGGAGATCCACCGCCGCCGGGAGCACCACCTCCACCACCAGGATTTGCAGGAGTTACTGGTGCAAAGGTTGCACTTATATTATGGTTTGAAGTAACATTTTTAAAGGTATAGGAGGCAACAACACCAATGTTTGTACCATCAACATAAACAGCTGATATCGCATAGTTTGTTTTAGGGGCTATTGTAAAGGTTATGTCCGCTCCATCTGTCACTGATTGCACACCGTTCGGACTGATAGTTCCGTTTGCTCCTGCCGAAGCGTCTATGGTATGTATGATCATTTGTCCCGTTACACTTACTTTACGGGTGACTGTTATGTTGTCCGGTATCGTTAACCATTTCGGAGGATTAGTATAGGTTACCTTACCGACAAAAGTTGTAGATGCTGTATTGTTTGTAGTGTCCAGCGTTTGGTTACCCCAGTTGATGGTATAGGTGATCGTTCCGTTACTCGGATAGCCTGCGTCATAATTCCCCTCCTGAGGATAGCTTCCACTGGTAGGTAGAATACCTGTACCTAAGACAGCCGCTGTTGCTGCTTTATTTTTGCCTACCGATACATTTGTATCAGAAAGTGTAGGTGTTACAGCCTCAACAGGTGTTACTGTTATATGTGTAGTAAGGGTTAAACCGCCCGCTTTAATATTATCATTATCTTGCAAAGTACCGGTAAATGTATAGCTTCCTCCATGATAGTCAAATGTGCCATCTGTCAATTCCCAGGTAACCGGCAAAGATCCCGAACCTCCGCTTATTAATACTTGAGCAGAAGTAACATTAATCAAATTTATTAACTGATTTATACTATAGTTCTTACTTGCAGTTTCCGTTATATCCTGTACGGAAGTAGTTACGGATGTTGCAACAGCTTGCTTAATGGTATAACTTGCGGTTAGCTTCCCATCATAACTACCTATACCGGTTATTGTAATGTTATGTAGCCCGACAGGTATATTATCATTATATGATACCGAGTAGTCTGACCCTGGCTGTAATGTTGTTGCACCATCCATTATTTGAATTGCCGGAGTTATAGCACTGCCTGTATAGGTATATTCTGTACCTGTCGGAAGGCTAATCCACCCAGATTTTAATGTTTTGACTATTTTCCCTTCTCCATTGATTCTATAATCGCTAGATGACAGCTGAAAGATACTAGTCAGTCTATCAGCACTCATACTGCAACCAGGCCCTTTTACATACACTTGAGTCCCTGGACTTATGGTTTCATCAAAAGTATTTGTAGTAGTATTAAGTTTAGATGATGTTATGTTAATACATAGATCAGGTGTTGTCAGACTACTATTTACTGAAATCGTACTTCCTTCTATGGCCCAGATTCCTTCATCAGGTAATATATTTGCATCCTGACCAATAATAAAATTAGCTCCTGTATCATTGAAAATACCGTCAGCATAATGAGAAGTAGTATTATCTCCCAGCGTTCCTCCTGTCATACTAAAGGTACAATTAGAGCCGTTATAAATACCACTGCAACTGTAACCATAATTATTGTATATACTGCCACCTGTCATAGTAAAAGAGCTATTGTCCTGATTAAAGACCGCACCACTACCATATATTACTCCATTAATCGCACTACCGTCTGATTGATTATCATGAATACTTCCTGCAGACATAAAAACACTTCCATGTGCGCAGTTTATTATACCGCCTACATATGGACCAGCATTATTATTGATCTCTCCTCCATATATATTAAGTATACCCTGATTACGTATAGCTGCACCATTAATATTTCCCCTTACTGTAACTCCATTATTTAAACTTGCTTCACCGTTGGTATCTATATAAATAGTATCCATAATTCTATTATTTGACGTAGATTTCTTAAACGTTGCATCAACATCTATTAGCTGCACTTCATCCTTTTTCCCTAATATTAGTTTACCACTAACGATAAACATACTATTTATTATGTTCTTCTTATAAACAATTGCACCAAAACTCGTCTGATTCTTACTAATCTTGTGTGCGGTTCCATTACTGATAATAGCAACATCACCTTCGACTATAATTGGTTCATCTAAATTCATATCCGATTGCACGATTATTATACCGTTGCCTCTTCCTATCGCTAATACTGCCGTTTCTAGTGATGAAAATGGGCTTGTACTGCTTAAACCATCGTTCGTACCAGAGATATTATCTCCTCCAACATAATATGTTGCTCCTACCTTCGGAACGATTCTACCACTACAATTGATAGATAAAGTGGAATCGGGCAAATTAAATAATTGGACAAATTCCGGATCATCTAAAGAATCTTCTAATACTCTCCTACCTATATCATAACTAGGTGGAGTGATATAAATGGGTTCAGAGCTAATAACTTTGCTTAATTTATATATTTTAGATGTATCATTTTTAAGTATTATATTAGTTGATAATGTTCCATTCGTATGTATGGCTATCGTACCGCCCAATTTAATGTATCCGGAAACAGCGATACCAGCTACTGTATTATTGGTTATACTCCCTCCTGTCATTGTAAAGGAACTTCCAGCTTCAATACTTACACCAATGCCTTTATTTCCACAAATATTACCACCTGTCATTCGATTATTAGCTCCGTCACCTACCAAGTAAACTCCTCCAGTAACCCCTGTAACAGTCGAATTTCCAGTAATATCTCCGTTTATCATTTCAAAATTTTTAGTCGAATGAACTCCTCCAGCTTCTAAATCTGCTATATTATCATTAACCATTCCTCCACGCATAGAAAAGCTGCCCTTATTATAAATACCGGCACCACGCCCTTTACATGCATTGGCACTAATCCTCCCATTATATAGTATAAAATTACCACTATTTATTATACCCCCACCGCTGCCTGATACACTATTATTATGTATTTTTCCACCATACATATTAAATGTATCAAAATTGAATATCGTTCCATATGTTGATCCTTTATTATTACAGATTTCTCCACCGTACATGTTAAAAACAGATAAATTATGAATTGCGCTGGCATAAGGGAAATCACAAACATTATTTCTAAGACTTACACCATTGTACAAATTCAAAGTTCCAATATTACATATTATAGAATAGCCCATTATCCCATTATAACCATCTATAATTAAATTAATATTCTCTGACCCATTCTGGTCACCTAATATAAGTGTACAGGATTTACTTACTGTGATCATATCTTCCAACAGATTATTACCACGTTTTATAGTATATGTATTATTTGATATGTTTCTAATAGATAAAGTATATGCTCTACCTGAACCAATAACTGAGGGCTTTGTTTCAGTTGTATCTCCTTGCACAATAACCTCATAAAGGCTTCCCGGACCTTTTGAATTAATCGTATTGATAGCTTGATAAAGTGTAGCAAAAGGTTTAGCACTGCTGGTTCCGTTGTTGAATTCCGAGGCACCCTCCCCACCGATATAATAGGTGGTAATTGCTGCTCCTGTAGCGGCATTGGCATCCATAGCGACAATTGCCGGACCTGTAGCCGCATTAGCGTTTGTATCTCCGGCGGGTACTTCGGCTGATGCACTCTTTCCCCCAATTGAAAAGCACAGCCATAAAGACATTAAAACAAATGCTGTTTTTAGACATACTTTTTCTTTCATATCCGTCCCCCATAATCCTAATGTGATTAAAAACTTTCTGGTTTTGAAGTCGTCAAAGAAATACATCCTTACAATCTTCCCTAGCTTGTATCAACACAAGGGAAACTGTAGAAATGTATTGTAATTAGTTCCCATATCTGTAATTTTGTTACATTTGGTAAATATTATATATTACTTTCCAAAATTTATCAACTATAAAAACTCTGGCTGGACGTTCCCATATGTTTATAGAATCAAAAAGGATACCACGACCCGAGTCGTAAGGTATCCTTTAAGTATTGTCTTTTTTGTTTCTGATTTGTTTTTGTATAATAACCCTGTTTAATTTGTTGTCCGGATTTTTATACAGACATCCATAAGAAAAGGCTCGATATCCCTTCACTTTTTCCTTTCGTATGACCGTCCCTTGAAGTAAAAAGTGAACCCCTTCACAGTCATAAAGAATTCTCATCGAGGTTCCTATTTCAAAATCCTGTTTTAATACAATGCCCATCCCCGTGACACTGATATTCTTTAATACACCCTCAACATTTCTCTTTCTTCCTTCTTCAGTTGTTACCATTACAGTAACTACTTCTCCGATAAAAACACGATACGATTCCCGGCGGTTCATCCTTGTCACATCTTCCTCAGAGCTGACATGATACACCCTCATACCGAGAACAAAGGCAGCTACTATTTTTAGTTGTTCAAACCGGAATACCCCATCCTTTACGGTATAGATGATTTCTACCTCTTCCAAGGCATCCGGATCCACCACCTGATTATTAGCCAGTATTGCCGGAATAATAACATATTCACTGCTTTTCGCAATCAGTGCTACAATCATGGTATAATTTTTTTCTTTATATTTAAACTTCATCAACAGCTTATTTTCTGTTTCGATGTCTATTATCTTCATCCATGTACCTCTGCAGTAATTAAAGTATAGATCATAATATATTTTGGGAATTAATGTGGCTTTATATCGTTTTTTGTCATAATTGATTCTACTACATTTATATGAATTTTTAAAGTGAAATTTCTCTAAAACTCAAGCCAGGCTTGACAACCTCTGTTATCGTGCTATACTAATGAGGTTGCCTGCCTATAACCACAGGCTGCATGAAACAAACAACGTCAGTTCGAGACCTTCCTGACGAAGGGTAAAGTAACCAAACAATCCCTTAAACAAAACTAAAGGAGAGAAAATATGAATAACAAAAAAACTCTGTTCCTCACAGAGGCTGCTGCAATTGCGGCCATCTATACCGTGCTGGTAGTGGTCTTTCAGCCCATCAGCTTCGGTCCCATCCAATTCAGGATTGCGGAGGCTCTAACGATCCTTCCCTTTTTTACCCCTGCTGCCATTCCCGGAGTTGCCATCGGCTGCTTCTTAAGTGCATTCTTAACCGGCGCAGATGTACTGGATATGATCTTCGGTTCCCTGGCTACCCTGATTGCTGCTCTGCTTACCTATAAGCTGAGAAATCACAAATTCCTTGTTCCAATTCCACCAATTGTCTGCAATGCATTGATCATCCCCTGGGTGCTTCGTTATGCTTATGACATTCCCGATGCGATCCCTTTTATGATGCTTACTGTGGGGGTCGGAGAAATCTTAGCGGTCGGTATACTGGGCATGATTCTATTGTTTGCCTTGGATAAAGTAAGGCATGTGCTGTTCAAAAAATAATACCTTAACAAATTAGATACGTTCCGAAATTAATCTCTTTCCAGTATGCATATATTTTCACACTTACTCATAGTTTACAAAAGGAATAGCGTGTACTATAATAAGTTTTGGAAGCTCATGGAAAGGGAGGTATTTTTGTGAAAAAAATATATGCATTATTAATAACAACAATTCTTTGCGTCCTGTTGATCGCACCTGCCAGTGCAAGTGCGGCAGTCCTAAGCAAGGAAAAGGCTACCATGGAGGTAGACTCTACGCTTAAACTGAGAGTACAAGGCAGTAAGGAAAGTGCTATCTGGACTACTAGCAAAAAGTCCGTTGCAACAGTGAACAGTTCCGGACTTGTCACAGCAAAAAAAGAAGGTACCGCTATTATTACAGCAGCTATCGGAGAAGATGAGTATGTCTGCACAGTTACCGTTGTTGACAGCAATAAGGAAGCCCCTGCGCCTACTCCTGCTCCCGCTACTGAATATCCGGATGGTATTTATAAAATAGGTAAGGATATGCCTGAAGGAGAATATGTTATATTCAAAGCTCCCAATGCTGAAAGTGGATATATGCGTCTTTCCCAGGATAATATTCAATCGGTTATTTATAAAGATTGTGGTTTTGTTTATAATACCATCATTACCGTAAATAAAGGCGAATATCTGAAGATTACCGATGCATATGCAGTTCCGATTGATCAAGCTATCGTAAAAAATTATTCAGAAGGAACCTTTAAAGTAGGAACCCATATTCCTGCCGGTACTTATACCATAACTGAATTTGATCATAAAGATGGTTATTATTTTGTTCTGGGAAATAACCGTCAGATTGAGTTCCAAAACAAGATAGAAATAAATACAAGTGCTCCCGTTACAGTAATGGACGGTCAATATCTGGTATTGAAGAACTGTGCAATCTATTATGAGCCTTCAAAATAAGAATATCCATTTGATTTCTTAAATAGCAAATTATAAAAAGGTCTGAACCCTAACGGCTCAGACCTTTTATGATATCATTGTCTATCTAATTGAGCGTATGTTACAGCTCGCAGTTGTTTACGGTTCTCGGGAAAGGAACTACATCTCTGATGTTGCCCATACCGGTCAGGTACATCACACAACGTTCAAAGCCGAGTCCGAAGCCTGCATGTCTTGCGGAGCCATACTTTCTTAAATCGAGATAGAATTCATAGTCTTCCTTTTTCAGTCCCAATTCATCCATCCTCTTGACAAGCTTATCGTAATCGTCCTCTCTCTGGCTTCCTCCGATGATCTCACCGATACCGGGTACCAATAAGTCCATCGCAGCAACCGTCTTATTATCCTCATTCAGCTTCATATAGAAAGCTTTAATTTCCTTCGGATAATCGGTCACGAATACAGGCTTTTTGAATACCTGCTCTGTCAGATAACGCTCATGCTCTGTCTGAAGATCGCAGCCCCAGAATACTTTATAATCGAAGTTATCATTATTTTTTTCCAGAATGCCGATTGCTTCCGTATAGGTTACATGTCCGAAATCAGAATTGGCTACTCCCTGGAGACGTTCCAAGAGACCCTGATCGATAAACTGATTGAAGAACTGCATCTCCTCGGGGGCATGCTCAAGTACATAATTGATGACATATTTGAGCATTCCCTCAGCCATTGCCATATCATCCTTCAGGTCCGCAAATGCAATCTCAGGCTCAATCATCCAGAATTCGGCTGCATGTCTTGTTGTATTGGAATTCTCAGCGCGGAAGGTAGGGCCGAAGGTATAGATGTTCTTAAAGGCCATCGCATAGGTCTCCCCATTGAGCTGTCCGCTTACGGTAAGGTTGGTTTCCTTGCCGAAGAAGTCCTGGGAAGCATCTATTTTACCATCCTCTGTCTTCGGAAGGTCATTTAAGTCAAGTGTGGTTACGCGGAACATCTCGCCCGCACCCTCACAGTCGCTTCCTGTGATGATAGGTGTATGGACATACACAAAGTCCCTATCCTGAAAATACTGATGGATTGCATAAGCGATCAAAGAGCGAACGCGGAATACTGCCTGAAAGGTATTCGTTCTCGCACGAAGATGGGTCTGGGTTCTTAAATATTCCAGGGTATGTCTTTTCTTCTGAAGAGGATAATCCGCTGTGGAGGTTCCTTCTATTGTAATCTCAGTGGCCTGTATTTCAAAGGGCTGTTTTGCTTCAGGAGTCGCCACCAGCTCACCCTTTACCAGGATGGCTGAGCCTACATTCAATTTTGAGATTGCTGCAAAATTAGACATACTGTCATGGTATACAACCTGCAGTGGCTCAAAGTAAGTTCCGTCATTCATTACGATAAAGCCGAAGGTCTTGGAGTCTCTGATGCTTCTTACCCATCCGCCGACATTGACCTGCTTACCGATATACTGATCTTTGTTTCGGTACAATTCTCTGATATCAATTAAGTCCATGATTATAAACTCCTTTGTTTATATAAAATATTGTAGTTCTAAATGATAAATGAGGTTAGAAATTCTCTACTTACGCAGATTAGGAGCTCGGATACTTCGTATCCTCGCTCACGTTGCACTTATCCGACAACACAACTACGCTTTATTAAGCAAGCTTATAAAGCGCACTTGTGCCGTCGGCCTAATCTGCTTCTCTTGAAGATTATAACAATATAGTTCCCGAATTTCAATCGTTTAGTGAGATTTCCGTCTTAAATACAATTGTTGCACTGCCTGAGATTTTTACTTCGACAGGCTCCTGCTCTTCAATTTTTACCTCGACTTCTATGACACCGGTCCTGCCGATGGCTTCTCCCTGCACTGCTTTAAACTTCAAACATCTACCGTCATGCCGTACAAGGCCGTGGTGAACCAGATACGCACCCAAAGGGCCGTTCGCATTGCCGGTAACCGGATCCTCATTAATTCCAATGGCAGGTGCGAACATCCTTCCGTGTATTAGTATGTCACTATCTTCAGAAGCCTTTGTAAATACGTAATAACCATTACATTTGATTTTCCTGCTCAAGTCTGCCAGCATGCTATAATTCAGTTGTAAGGAATGCAAGGTTTCAAGATTTTTTATCCCTATCATTACCTTTGAATGTCCGGTTGATACAATCTGAACTGCGAAGTCTTCCTCCAAGTCAGACTCTTCGAGATGAAGTGCTTCTAATAAGGTCCTTTTATTATCCCCTTCCAGCACTTCACCAAACTCTATCTTTCCCTGAGTCATAATAATCTTATAATCCCCATCTTCCCTTCTGATATCTACTGGCAATATCCCTGCTCCCGTCTTATGAAGAACCCTTGTCTCAGCAAGTCCGTTCTCCAGGGCTCGTGCGTAATGAGCTGCAATCGTAGCATGTCCGCAGATCGGAACCTCGCTCGTCGGGGTGAAGAATCTGATGTGAACATCATAGCCCGGGCAATCAGGTGAAATCAGAAAAGCGGTCTCGGAGTTATTTAACTCCCTGGCTATTCTCTGCATCTCCTGTTCCGTTAATCCGTCAGCATTTGTGATTACTCCCGCCGGATTACCGGTAAATTTCTCTTTGGTAAAAGAATCAATCTGGTATAAGGTATAGCTTCTCATTGTATACTCCCTCCCTGTAACAGCACCGGCATCCTGCCCTAATCCCCTGAAGGCAGGTTCGGTTTAATATACCATATTATAATTATCACATAACATATATGCAAGTACAGACGAAAGAAATCTCTCTTGACCATTCCGAAGCTTTCTGTTAAAACATAGATAGATTAACATATCAATCATGAATAAGAGGTGAGATCCATGTTCCTAAATCAACATATGATTCTTGAGATCGCGTTACTTCATGCAGAGTCCGTTTCGGATGGTTATCTGCATGAAGCGATAGCTTAACCATCCCGTGACGTACTTTGCTCTGATAATATTAAAATTACAGAACGGAGTAAAGTACCATGAAGAATATTCTGAACCAAATAAAGGAATTAAAAACTTATTTATTACTTTGGGGATCACAAAGTCTGTCCTTCCTCGGAAGCTCCATGACCGGCTATGCATTGCTGATCTGGGTATACCAGAAGAATAGCAGTGCACTGGGTGTCTCCCTACTGGCGGTATGTACTTATCTGCCCTCTATTTTGCTTAGCTTTTTTGCCGGTACCTTTGCAGACAGACATAACCGGAAGAAAATCATGCTGTTTAGCGATAGTATTGCTGCTGTCGGAACCCTATCGATCTTTCTGCTCATTTCCTTCGGGCGGCTGGAGATATGGCATATCTATCTTTTCAATCTGCTGAACAGCATCATGGGTGCCTTTCAGACACCTGCCAATACAGTAACAGTATCTGAACTGGTACCAAGTAAGTATTACCATAAAATCGGTGGAATGCAATCGATTTCCGATTCCGCGGTGGGTATCCTGACTCCCGCGCTGGCAACTATGCTGATGACCTTCTTCGGAATTGATATCATCCTGACTCTGGATATTGCTTCCTTCTTGATTGCTTTTATCACGCTTTTGTTTATTATCCGAATGCCGATAGGACAGGATAGGATTAGAGAGCCGCAGGATGAAAATTCCTTTCTTCATGATTGTAAGGAGGGTTTTCTATTTCTGAAGCAGCACACTGCTATCCTGCAGTTAATCTTATATTTTACCGCGATCAACCTGATTGCCTATATCGGAGGTGGCGGTATTACCACCACTGTTACTGCGATGATCCTGTCAAGAATACCGGATGGAAAGCTCATACTGGGCGCTGTCTCTTCCGCAGTAAGCTTAGGAACCTTATTTGGAGGCATACTTGTAACCTTTCTGAAGCCGCCAAAGAGAAGGGTTGCTGTTATCTTTATCAGCTGCGCCCTGTCCTTCTTTATCTGTGACCTGGCTTTAGGCATAGGTCGGAGTCCTACGATCTGGATCGCAGCCAATTTTATCGGAAATATCCCGCTTGCTTTCTTAAGTGCCAATCAGTCGGCAATCTTAAGAACGACCGTCCCGATCGAGATGCAGGGTCGGGTATTTTCTGCAAGATCTACCCTGCAGTTTTGTACGGTCCCCCTGGGCTATCTGTTCGGAGGACTCTTGGCGGACTATGTATTCGAGCCTTTAATGAAGAGTAATACCGAGTTGAAACAGTTTCTCTCGCTTCTTGTAGGAGTGGGACCGGGCTCCGGTATTGCAGCAATGTTCGTCCTAACGGGTATCACGGGAACAATTCTTTCCATATGCGCACTGTATAACAGGAC
>JAEZLY010000253.1 GCA_023414985.1 Bacillota bacterium
GCAGGAATTGCAGCAATTGTTCTTGCAATCATATTTAAAAAAGGGAAGGAAGAATATTCTCTATACATCAGCATTGCAGCCTGTATTCTGATCCTGTTTCTCGGAATAAGCAAGCTGGAAGTAATTCTGGATGCCGTCGGGCAGCTTCAGGGATATATCGAGGTAAATAAGGGCTACATCGGTATACTGATCAAGATCATCGGAATAACCTATGTGACGGAAATTGCAGCCTCCCTATGCAGGGATACCGGTTATCAGGCAATCGGTGAGCAGATCGAACTGGTTGGAAAGCTAACAATACTGGCGATTAGTATGCCAATTATGCTGGCTATCCTGGATACCATCAATAATCTGCTCAGGTCATGAAAGAGGGATAGATATGTCGGTAATAGACGGAAAGAAAAAATATCATATAAACCATAAAAAGCTTCTGCTATTCCTTTTGCTAATTCTATTGTTTTGTTTGGGGACAACCCATGAAGCAAAAGCCGGTACTTTGGCAGAACCGGAGAAAGCCATTGACTATTCCGAGCTTCAGGATGTGATAGGAGATGTGCTGGGAAAGGGAAATGAATTTGATTTCCAGGGATACATAGAAAAGCTGATGAACGGAGAGGAACCATTTTCTCTATCGGCTATCGCGAAAACATTTCTCGATGCGGTTAAGGGGGAGATTAAAGCGAATATGGGAACCTTCGGCAGTCTGATTACAATTGGTCTGATCGCAGCCCTGTTCACTAATCTGTCCATTGCCTTTCGCAACAGTCAGGTATCGGAGACAGGTTACTATGTGACTTATCTGCTGCTGTTCGGTCTTTTGATCGGCTCGTTCATCACCGCTTCCCGTATCGCGTCCGCTGCTTTAGGCAATGTTCTTGATTTTATGCGGGCACTGGCACCAGCCTATTTCATGTCGGTGGCCTTCACGACCGGATCGGCTACCTCGATGATGTATTATGAAGCCACGCTGATGATGATTACTCTGGTTGATTTTCTTATCATTAAAGTCATCATTCCGATGATTAACTTTTATCTGGTGCTGGTACTGGCCAACAATCTGTCGAAGGAGGACATGCTTTCTAAGTTTGCAGACCTTTTTTCCAGTGCCATAGGCTGGCTGCTTAAGAGTATGCTGGCTGCAGTGATCGGTTTTCATACCATTCAGGGATTGATTGTACCGGTTGCGGATCAATTGAAGCGATCAGTTGTAATTAAGGCAACTGAAGCACTTCCCGGTATCGGGGATGCGCTGGGAGGTGTGACGCAGACCGTTCTTGGCACGGGAATCCTTCTAAAAAATGCAATCGGAGTCGCCGGTCTCATTGTGATACTTACCATTATAGCGGTACCCTTGCTGAAGCTAATCATGATTACGATTGTCTACAAAGTGGGCAGTGCGATTATGCAGCCGATTTCAGATAAACGTTTTATCGAATGCATCAGTGCTTCATCAAAATCTGCAGCAATGCTTCTTCAAAGTGTATTTGTAGGGGCTGTGCTGTTTCTGATATCGATTACGATAGCCGCAGTCACTACCGGCAGGGTTGGCTGAGTGGCAGCAGGGAGGCACCTATGGAAATGATTTATACCTGGATCAGAAATATCGTGATCTATATGATCCTGAATACAGTCATTATGAATTTGGTAGGCGGCAAGAATTATAAGAAATATGTCAGTATCGTGTCCGGTATGATTCTCCTTCTGATCGTTGTAGCGCCGATCATGGAATTCATGAAGATAGAAGATAAGCTGGACATGTTTTTAGAAAAGAATGATTTTTCAATAGAAACCTCGGAATTTAAGCAGGATGTGAACAGAATGGACGAGGCAGGAAAGGAAACTATCTTTACGGAATATAAGGAGAAAATCAGACAGCAGGTGGTGAAGCTGTTGACAGAGGAAGAGCTTAAGCTGACCGGCTTTGATTTGACCTTTGATCAGGATACGGCAAGCCCCGAATTCGGCAGTATTCTAAGTATGGATATTACGGCAACTACAGAAAACAGCAATCAGAAAGAGGAAAAAAGGCGTCTTTCGATTGATAAGATAGAGATCAAAAAGATCAACCCGCATGATGCTGCAGAGGATACCGAAAAGCCCCCGTCACCACTGGAAATCACGATGAAAAAAAGACTCTCGGACTTCTATAATATCGAACAAGGTAATATAAATATTAATATACAGGGAGGGTAATATGGAGAAAGAGGAAAAGAAGCCCCTAAAGAAAATATCCCTGAAAACCATCGGTCTGCCAAGACTGATCCTGATTTTTGCCGCAGGCATACTGATCGTACTGTTATCTTTTCCAAGCTTTGGCGGTTCAACAAAACCCAAGGAGAATAAACAAAAGGACAATATTACTGCAAACTTGGAAAATGGTACGAATACGACAAGCTATGATGAGAATACCTATATATCAGAAATGGAAAATAAGCTTGAGAATGTCCTGAAAAAAGTATCCGGTGTCGGAGCAGTAAAGGTAGCGATCACTTTGAAGGGCTCCAAGCAGCGTATTCCATTAAAGGACAGCACAACAGAACAGGAGAGCTTAAATGAAGTTGACGGGGAGGGCGGAAGCAGAACAGACATGAAAGTAAAAAAGGATGAGGAAACGATCCTCGTTGACGGCGAGGATGGTAAATCCGAACCATACATATTACAGGAGAAGGAACCGGAGATCGAAGGAGTTTTAGTGATTGCGGAAGGCGGGGATGACGCCGAACTGCAAATGGAAATTATGGAAGCCGTAGAGGTATTATTTAATGTACCTGCGCATAAGGTTAAAGTAATGAAGATGAGCAATGGGATCAAATGATCAGGAGGTTGTCATGAAAAATATATTTAAAAAGAATCACATCATAATTACCGCGTTGGCAATTATGATTGTAATCGCCGGGTATTTGAGTTTTACCAACAGAGATGTGGCTGACAAATCTGACAAAGAAGCAATGGAAGCCGGCGATTATGAGGAATTTACACAGGTTCAGGACTCCGATGCAATGGCAGAGTCCGAGGACGGTAAAGAAGTAGCCGATGACGGTACAATGGATATCGAAGAAGCATCAGAGGCTTCCGATATTCTGAAATCCGATGCAGCGGATCAGGAAGATGCAGAAGCTTCCGATGATAAAGAGAGTGCTGCAGTGGAAGAAAACAGTGAAGAGAATGCAGATAGTGCACAGAAAGAGGATACAGAAGAACTGAGTGATATTTCTGATGAAGATGTTCTGGCAAACGCACAGGATGTCACCGACAACGGCGAATTGAATCTGGAAGAAGGCGTACCCGGTGAAGCAGTACTTGCGAAAGCGACCATCGACTCCAGTTATTTCGTTTCTAACAGAGTAAAACGTGAGCAGGTTAGATCCAAGAGCAAGGAGCTTTATATGGAGCTCATTCAGAGCCCGGATATTACCAATGAGCAAAAACAGAAAGCAATCGATGGTATGCTGGAGCTTACGGATATTATTGATAAGGAAAATGCAACAGAGATGATGCTTGAGGCAAAGGGCTTCGACGATGCAGTTGTTTTCATCAGTGACGGAAAAGCAGAGGTGGTTGTCAATGCTTCCTCTCTGACAGACCAACAGCTTGCGATCATTGAGAGCGTAGTGAAGGAGAAGACCGGTATCGAGGTAAAGAATATCGGTATTAATCCGGTAGTCGTTGAAGAATAATATAATTATAATTGCAAATGTAGAGAAGTTTGGGTATAATACTATATAATGTAAGCAGTGTGAAGAGAAAACAGTTTGCACTGATAGAACCTGTAATGGACACCGGAATGATGAATAAATACGGTTCATTCTGCAAGCTCATTATGAAATAGTATATACCAGATAAGGATAGGAACATAGGAGGTAATTACTTTGAATAAGGAACCGGAGATCAGGAACACATATAAAATACATGAGGACGGTAAAGTCGGTGAAGTTCAGATTGCTGATGAGGTAGTTGCTACCATCGCCGGTCTGGCTGCTACTGAAGTGAAAGGAGTATCTGCTACCTCCGGGAATGCTGCCAATGAGATTTCCGGCAAGTTGGGTGCTAAGAAAAACTTATCCAAAGGGGTTAAGGTGCTGGTTAGCCCGGATGCAGTATCCGTGGATATGGCTCTTACCTTGGATTATGGATATGGCATTCCTGAAACTGCAAAACAGGTACAAGAAAAGGTGAAGTTGGCGATAGAGAATATGACCGGTCTACAGGTCAAAGAGGTTAACATCCGGATTGCCGGTGTTAATATCGTAAAAGAGTAAGCGATTCCCAAACAACCCTTAGAACTACCTAAGGGTTGTTTATTCGTGTGTGAAAGAGTTAGGAGGAACCGTCCTATGACGAGAAGAGAAATCAGAGAACATGTTTTCCTCATGCTGTTCCGTAAGGATTTTCATGAGGCAGAGGAATTAAAGGAACAGATAGAGCTTTATATCGGTGAGTTGGAGAAGCCTACCATGGAGGAGTATGCTTATCTGACCTCACGTCTGGACGCGGTAGTAGAGAAGCTGCCTGAGATCGATACCATACTGACGGAGACCTCCAGCGGATGGAAGCTGAACCGTATGGGAAAGGTGGATTTAACCATTTTAAGACTTGCAGTATTCGAGCTGCGTTTTGATGAGGACATCCCTGCAAAGGTTGCCATCAACGAAGCAGTCGAACTTGCCAAGAAATTCGGTGGAGACGAATCTCCGAGCTTCGTGAATGGAGTGCTTGCAAAGCTGGCGTAATAAATCAGATTTGGTTTACGAAATGTTTTGAGTATATGTAATGTATTTCGCTTGCCTTACCCTTCCCGTCGGTCGGCCGGTCTGCGTGAAATACATTACACATACTCAAAACATGATTTAGACTGAGAAATAAATTAATTCCGGCTTTTTAAGCTTACCACGGAGGGTTTATGGGACAGGCTTATACCGTAACTGAGATTAATCAGTATATAAAGAATATGTTTATGAGAGATCGGATCCTGAGCCAGATCTATGTAAAGGGTGAGGTCTCTAATTGCAAATATCATACCTCTGGGCATATTTATTTTACATTAAAGGATGCTCAGGGGCAGTTGGCTTGTGTCATGTTTGCAGGTCAGCGGAGAGGTCTGACCTTCCGGCTGGAGGAGGGACAAAGCGTCATAGCACTCGGTAGTATCAATGTGTATGAACGGGATGGCAAATACCAGCTGTATGCGAACGAGATTCTGCTGGATGGTCAGGGATTGTTGTACGAGAGATATGAGAAGCTGAAGAAGAGCCTGGAGGAGGAAGGGCTTTTTGACAGAGAGCATAAGAAACCGATTCCCGGCTACCCGAAGAGGGTCGGTATCGTCACTGCTTCCACAGGAGCAGCGATACAGGATATCATCAATATTTCGAAGAGAAGAAATCCTTATGTTCAATTAATCCTTTATCCGGCCCAGGTACAGGGACAGGGAGCTGCGGAAAGTGTAGTGAGAGGTATTCAAGCCTTGGACCTTATGGGAGTGGATACGATTATCGTCGGAAGAGGCGGTGGCTCCATCGAGGATTTATGGGCATTTAATGAGGAGATTGTCGCCAGGGCAATCTATGAGTGCAATACACCAATTATATCTGCAGTAGGACATGAGACCGATGTAACGATTGCTGATTTTGTTTCGGATCTGCGTGCACCTACCCCGTCTGCGGCAGCAGAGCTTGCAGTCAATGATTATATGGCATTTACAGCCAAGCTTACAGATTATCAGAGAAAGCTTGTCCGAGAAATGGAACAGAGGCTGAACAATTATCGGAATCGGATACAGCAGCTGAAGCTTCGCCTATTCTATGCTAGTCCGGCATATCAGATGAAACAAAAAAGGCAGAATCTGATGGACATAGAGCAAAAGCTTACTTCTACCATGAACCGGATACTTAAGGATCGGAGACATAAGCTGGAGGTCTACATAGCAAGACTGGAGGGATTGTCTCCTTTGTCAAAGCTGAATAAGGGATATGCACTCATTACCGGTGAGGATCATAAACCGATACAAAGTGTCAAAAAAATAAAGAAAGAAGATACCTTGATCTTATCCCTACTGGATGGAGACGTTAAAGCCCGGGTAGAAGAAATCTGTGAGCTGCAGCGTGGCTGCTAGAATCAAGAGAATGGTTAATATGTCATTTCGGGGCCAATAATTATAGGAAGGCAGAATGGAGATTGGTATGGCGGATAAGAAAATGAAACTGGAAGAA
>JAEZLY010000255.1 GCA_023414985.1 Bacillota bacterium
CTCACTCGGTTGCCGCTCATAGCGGTACATAAGGTTATGTCAGATAAATCACTGACACAACCTAAGTACCGATGGCGGCAAACGGTCTCTTTATGGAGTAATCTTTCCCACGCTATTTGTATACGATATTGTTGTGATAAACATTCCAGTCTGTAAGGGCGTTGTACAATTTTGTTCGACAGCCCCTTTTACCCATATATAACATATCCAGAAACACACGATTATCGATTTAGTTAATGAACCTATTTAACCAGGAAGCCATTACCATGCAGTATAAACAAGGTAGCATAGGGCTCCTTATCAGCCGCTTACATCTTCCCCGTATTAAATCAGTTAAAACCTTAAATATCAATCGTTCTAACAATTTATCATAAGCTCATTATACGATTACGATGTGTTTCTTCCCATCGTCGATCAGCGGAATGCGGTTACCCGTAATCTCTTTCCCGTCCACCGTAAGGGCTTCTGTAACCAGTTTTCCCTTACTCCTACTCTCCACCTGTATCTCATATTCGGTGGCTCCGTAACGGTACTGAATGGTATAACTTCCGAAGGCGGCGGGGGTAGCCGGATCGATGATCAGCTCCTCCTGTTCTTTTCGAAATCCCAGGAACCAGAATAGTAAGCCCTGATACATCCAGCCTGCTGAGCCGGTATACCAGCTCCAACCTCCTCTTCCCGTATAAGGTGGACTTAAGGAGATATCGGCAATCATCACAAAGGGTTCCTTCTCATAACGGAGCGCATCCTTCCTGTTATGGGTGATGTGAATGGGATTAAGGATGGTAAATAAGGTATGCGCCATGTTGTAGTCCTTTAGCTTAGCCGTAGCAATCGCGAGCCATACTGCTGCATGGGTATACTGTCCTCCATTCTCACGAATTCCAGGGATGTAATTTTTGATATAGCCCGGATTTTTATCCGTCTTATCAAAGGGAGGATATAAAAGCAGTGAAAGGGCCTCCTCTTCCCTGACCAGATAACGCCAGGCGGATTGCATGGCTGTTCTTGCCCTTTCTTTCTTGGCTCCGCCTGAAATCACACTCCAGGACTGGCTGATGGAATCTATTCTGCACTCGTCGTTCTCCTTGGAACCCAGCTTCGTACCGTCATCATAATAAGCCCTTAGATACCACTCTCCATCCCAGGCATGCGCCTCAATACTTCCAATCAGGATATCCCTCTTCTTCTGCAGTTCATCGGCATAAGTGTTGTCTTTCATTTCCCTGCACAAGGGAATGAAATCACCCAGCAGGGTATAGAGGAACCATGCCAGCCAGACGCTTTCTCCTTTGCCGCCTATTCCCACCTTATCCATCCCATCATTCCAATCGCCCCCACCCATCAAGGGAAGACCGTGAATTCCCAGATCCGTTCTGTCAATTGTCTTCTTGCAGTGTTCATAGACGCTCTCCGACAGTTCGGAGACCTCCGGAATAAACATCAGATCATGCTGGCCTTCTTCCAATAACGGCCCCTTAATGTATGGCACCTGTTCCTGTAATATCTCTTTGTCCCCTGTACTCCTGATATAGGCTGCAACGCAGTAAGGCAGCCAGAGAAGATCATCCGATATCCTTGTCCTTACTCCGACTCCCATGGGCGGATGCCACCAGTGCTGTACATCTCCTTCCTCAAACTGTCTGCTGCACGCAATCAGAATCTGTCTGCGCAGTGCCTGAGGATTCGTCAGTACCAGAGCAAGAGTATCCTGAAGCTGATCTCTGTAGCCATATGCTCCGCCGCATTGGTAGAAGGCGGCTCTCGCATTGATCCGGCAGGATATGGTCTGATAGAGCAGCCATCCGTTCACCAGATAATCCACAGCCCGATCCTTTGTCTTTACTTGAACCGTACCAAAAATCCCATCCCAGTATGCTTTTACCTCCTCCAGTTCCCGTTCAGCCATGGTTACGCTCGCGCACTTGCCTTTCAGCTGCGGGAGCTCCGCCCTGTCGCTGCACTCTCCCAGTCCGAAAAGTACTGTCTTACTTTCTCCGGGCTGAAGTGTCACGGATATTTGCAGAGCTCCACAGGGGTCTAAGCATACCCCGACATTTTCGGCAAGCCTCATCTGCGCTCCCATGGGATCGAGAATTCCTCCCTTCTGCCCCAGAAATTCTGACCGGTCTCCGGTATATCCGATGATGGCTTCGCTGGAATAAAGAAATGCGGTACTTTCTTCAAAATTCATCGTATAGATATTATTGGCGCAAAGGCACTGGTTCGAGCTGTCAAATTCGGTTCGGATATAGGGATTGGTATTCTCCCGCTGCGTCCCAAGCACCCATTCCACATAACAGGTTAATCTCAGATATCGAACCTGCTCGGAGCGGTTCACAAGCTTTACCATCCATAACTTCAATGGAGCCTGCAGAGGTGTAAATACGATCATTTCCTGAGCTATCCCGCTTTCCTCGTGAAGGAACTTAGAATATCCGATGCCATGCCTTACGATATAGGTTCCCCGATCCGACCTCCCGAGGGATACGGGTGTCATTACCTCTCCGGAGACCTCATCCAGGACATAGATTGCCTCGGAAGCACGATCTGTTACCGGATCATTGGACCAGGAGGTCAGTTTATTCTCCCTGCTGTTCAAGCTCCAGGTAAAGCCGGCTCCTGCTTCCGATATCTGAAAGCCAAAGCTTTTATTTGCGATTACGTTAATCCAGGGTGCCGGAGGTCGGTTATTTCCTTCAAGAAGGATCTCATATTCTTTCCCATCCTCTATAAAGCCTCCGAACCCATTGAAAAATTCCTTTGTCTGTTCCTCTGAAGTAGAATATACCGGCATAGCATCAAGTTTCACTTCCGTATCCTCCTTAAGCTTCATATTCATCAAGCAATTCATACAGATTATCTTTCGCATTCTTAAAAT
>JAEZLY010000285.1 GCA_023414985.1 Bacillota bacterium
GTGTCAATCATTCCGTACAAGCAGCTAAAGCTCAAAGAGAAGTAACCAATATGACAAATGAGCTCTTAAAGAAAAATGCAGAAACACTGAAAATGGCAACGATTGAAACTGCCAAGGAATCCGAACGCGGCATTGTTGACATTGAAACTCTTCGACTGACGAATGAGTCTTTAATATCTACTCTTGATGAAGTACTTCGCATCCAGAATGACGGCCGCCAAAAGAGAAAAGAAGCAGAACTGGAGCTTAATCGCATTGAAAGCGAATTGAAGACAAAATTACTTGAAATGACCGGTGTAAATGAATAATATTTCACCCATGCAAAGCTCTGGTTTAGTTTATAACTCTTTGGAACAGTAATTGTTCAAATTCAGATAAGCTTCTCACTTATCATAATTCATTAAAAAAGTGCTACAACCTCGATTTTATAAGGTTTGTAGCACTTTTTAATGTTGGATTAATATTTCTCTCGAGTGGAGCTGCGGGGAGTCGAACCCCGGTCCGAAAGCCCATTCATTGCAGTTTCTCCCATTACAGTCGGTCTTTTATGTGAACCCGAAGTTCACTGTTCCCTCCGCCAAGCGCCGACAGACAGGCTCATGGTTTCGGTAGCTTCATGTATCTTTTATCTTCTCAAAGCTTTGAAGATAAAGGTCCCCGCTAATTTGATGCCGAGGTCTTAAGCCGCGAGTTGCCTAAGGTCGACAAGCTGCTTACGCAGCAGCTAATTCGTAATTATCGTTTGCGTTTAATTTTAGTTCTAAGTTGATGACGCAGTCCTAGTCTGCGAATGGCTTCTACAATTTCAAAACCCCCGTCGAAACCAGTACAACCCCGTTAATTATGATTGTATTCATGTCCGGAATACCTCGGTAATCGTACCGTAGTACCCGTATCACTATTCTGGTTCGCAAACACAGGTATATCGTATAACATTTTAGCCATAGTGTCAAGACAGATCAAAGCAATAATGAAATTAATTCATACCAGGATTACCAAGCCTTCACAGTATCTCCCGCATTGGTCAGGATCATACGCCGGAATGAGTTTATCTCCCTGTTATATCTGCTCTTAATATACTGAAGGCATTATAGATATCTATCATGCCATAGCCCCAATCTCTGTTCGGGTAGGTCAGATTGCTGCTCCTCTTTGCACCGCGAATTAAAAATTTTTTAATTCCTACAGTATCAATTTTGGGAAAATTACCACGAACGACACTCCATTCCAGAACCATGGCTGTGATCCCTGCTGCATGAGCCATGGCTGCTCCCGTTCCAGTTATGGCAGTAAAGCCATGATTTAGGTCAGGGCATTGAATATTCACACCCGGTGCAGCAAGGTCGGGTTTTATCATATTGGACATGGTATAGCCTCTCCCTGACTCAGGATAAATATTACTGACACCTGAATTGTATGCGGTTATCGTAATCGGAACAATACTGTTCCCCGGGGAAGTTACCGTCGTATTCGAGGTTGCATTGGTAAAGTAAGTCTCCCTACTGATAAACTGATCCGGGGGCAGCCATATATTAAACTCACCCGGCAGATCCCCCCTGCCGTATACCTGGAACCGCCATACACCCTGCGTCGGATTGCGAAATCTTAATACTATTAACTGCAAACCGGTATCAGACTCCACCATGATGTAATCGATATCAATCACAGTCTGCTCGAATACAAAAGCGATTTCCTGATTCTTTGACAGGTTCTCTGATATTCTTGATATATATTCTCCATTCGGAGACAGGATATCCATAGTATAGATCATGGGAGGGTTCCCCCATAATTCCATCGTAAATCCCTGTTCATTACCACCTACATTCAGTTCAACAACAACCGCATCTCCCTTAGGACTAATGGTACTGAAGAAATGCCTTCTGGCACTGCCTTCATTTCCTGCCGGCACGGTTAACGCTACTCCCGGAAAATCGCCTGCGATGGAGACCATGGTATTTAGCGTACCATTATTATCATGGACCCCTAAAGAGGTCCCAAGACCGATGCAGATAGCGATCGGGCGCTGCAATTTTCTGGCAGTGTCAATAAGATATTCAAGTGCCCAGATAATATCATTTTCCTGATAGGCTACGGCTTCTTCCGGTATATGATAGAAATTCTTATAAAATACTTTTGCTTTCTTTAATTTTACAGCAAGAATATCCGAATCCGGAACTACTCCGATAAAATCATTTGTTTGATTAAGGGAGCCGGCGGCGATTCCCGCCAGCATAGTCCCATGTCCGTTCTCATCAACGCTTGGTACAATCTGCAGGGGATTTCCACTCCGTAAAGCCTGGTTTATCTGTTCCGCAGTATACTCTGTTCCATAAAATGCCGGATAAGGGATTCTCGGGTACTGATCCTCACTGTCGATGCTCTGATCCCAGATAGCCATAATCTTAGTGGTACCATCCTCATGCAGAAAGACAGGATGAGTATAATCAATCCCCGTATCAATCAGTCCGACAAGTACTCCGTCTCCCCGCAATTGAAGGGATGTTGTTCTATTGATCTTGGTAACGCCGGACGCTTCAAGGCTTTGGTCGCTTGCTAAGGCATACATATGCGGTAATGATGAGTAGGTAAACTGAGTTCTAAGTTTTGTTGAAACCTCTGAAATGGGCAGATAGATGACTGCATAGCTATCATTCATGATATGAACGGAATATTCCGCGAATTGTTTTAATGAAATGGGATTTCCGCTATATTTTACAATCAGATCGACATATTCATCGCTGATAATTCTACTTTTCTCTTCCTGCGTCATAAATTTCTCCTTACACTCTTATTATAGAATGAATTCAAATATTATGTCTGACCTCCATGCCGAAGACTTTCAAAAACATTGAAGACGTCTAATATTCCATATCCCCAATCCGGGTTAGGATACTCCGTATCGACATTTCTGCGGGCACCACGAATCAAAAAGACCTTCATATCCTGTGTACTCATATACGGATACCTTCCATTCACTATCCCCCATTCAAACAGCATTGCCGCTACTCCGGCCATATGCGCTGCGGCAGCACTGGTCCCAGTCACCTGTACAAAGTCCTTTGTCAAAGAGGGGGCTAATATATTGACACCTGGTGCAGCTATATCAGGTTTAACGTAACCTATCCTCGTATATCCTCTGCCCGAGTTAAGATATAGACTGTCATCCTCCACGTTGTAGGCAGTTACAGCAATCGGTACTGTAGAACAGGATACCGTGAGCAATGTGATATTAGGATCCGACCGGATAAAATACGTGTCTTCCTTAATGAAATCATTCATTGGAAGCCAGATATTAAATACCATCGGATTGATTCCTCTTCCGTAAACATTGAATTTCCATATCCCCGGAGTTGGTCTGGAAAAACGCAGCAGAATCAGCTGATCTCCGCTCTGTGCCTCTACCAAAGTATAATCCAGGTAAATGACGGTCGGATCAAATATGAAGGTTATTTCTCTGGTTTCATAAAGCGTAATACTGATTCTGGGAACATATTCTCCTGAGGGCGTCGTGATATCTATACTAAATAGATTAGGTGTAGCTCCCCATATCTCCATGGAGAAGCCGGTCTCTCCCTGTGCCACATTAAGCTCTACCGTATTTGTGCCTGTCTTGGGATCAATCGTCCCGGAATAATGTCGTCTGGCATTTCCTTCGTTACCAACCGCCGTTATTATGGCTATTCCTGTATTATTTGCCATCAAGGATAACCAGCCGCTCAAGGTTCCTCTTCCGTCATGGGCATATTGGGATGTATCGACTGCGCTGCATATTACAATCGGTTTTTCCATCGCAGCAGCTGTGTTCAGCAGATATTGATACCCTAAATTAACGTCATTTTCCTGATAACACAGCTTATCTTCCGGAATTCGGAAAAAAGCTTTTATATTTGCTTTTGCCTGCTTCAACCTTACAATGACGAGTTCGGCATCCGATGCAATTCCATAAAACCCTTTCTCCGGGACATCATTTCCGGTAGCTATCCCAGCCAGCATTGTACCATGTCCAATCTCATCCCTGGAAGGCACTACATCAAATGGTGCTTCACTTTTTAAAGCCGCATTGATCTGCTCCCTGGTATACTCCGTTCCGTAGGACATTTTCTCCGGTGTCCGGTCGCTGTCGATTGACTGATCCCAGATGCTGACGATCTTCGTCGTTCCGTCAGCATAGGTAAAGACTGGATTCGTGTAATCGATACCGGTATCGACGAAGCCAATCAAAACCCCTTTTCCTCTCAAATCAAATCCAGGAATATTACGCAGCCGCAATATCCCGCTTGCTTCCAAAGGAGCATCGCTGACCAATCCGAATACATTCGGAAGTACTGCATACCCGAGCTTCGAGATGATATCTTCTCCTATGCTGCTTGAAGGAACATGAACGACAGCCAGAAAAAAGTTAATAATCTGGATAGCATAGTCCTTATATTGTTCAAGAACCCTTGGATCTCCGTTATACTCTATAATTAAGTCAAAATAATCGTTGCTGTAGCTTTTCTGCCTATCTGAGTTATTCAAACCGATCCCCGCTCATGATGGGTCTTATTCTATTATATTAAGGTATGCTTTCGGAATTTCCTGATTTTTTTGATTAGGGAAATACATCATGCTTATCTTCCGGTATTCAATAAAAGAAACAGGCTGTTGCAAGTGTTATTGCAACAGCCCTACCGATTTACAAATCTGTTATACCATCGAAACGATATCATCTTTATCACTAAGCCTGGTTATATCCTGTCTTACTCTATAAATTATCTGCCAGCTCTTGAAATAGTCCGGAGAGCTTCAGGCACAGTTCCTTATTCAATGGGATTAAGTCTACCCCCTCACAGGAATCGGTAATTGTAAGCTCCTGATCATCCACCTCAAGATAAAACGCTCCGGTATCTCTGATTGTCTTATCATATTTATTCAGGATTTCTGATATCTTCTTCTCATTGATCTTCATTCTCGTTCTCCTCCGTTATACTATCGTTACTACTATTTTCGCTGATAGCCCGTCCTTTGTCTTGGCAATTACCGTTACCGTACCGCACTTTTTCGCAATTAATTTATTGTTTTTACTATCAATTTCCGCAATCGTCCGATCCGATACCTGTAAACTGACAGCACTTTTTGTTCCATACTTCTTAATCTTTAGATCGACGCTGTCGCCAACTGACAGCTTCTTCCCGGAAGTCGTGATTTTCAGATAAGGTGCCTTCACTGTGATATCTACCTGAAGCTGAATTACCTGGGAATCCTGAAGCACCTGTACAGCTATGCTGGTTTTGCCCACACTCTTCGGACTGACTAAGCCGGTACTGCTTACTTCGGCAACTGCCGGATTACCTGAGCTAAAGGTAACCATGGAGTTCTTCTTCAACTGATTCAATGTAATTGCATAATCCTGATTGCCCCTATACAAGGTCTTTTTGTTAACCGTAGTTTTGGGTGCAAGGGGAATTACAGAGGGTGCTTCCGGCCCTAAATACCAGCATTGCTCCAGGGCGCCCCTATAATCTTCAAGCACAAGACACTGCTGACTATTCTGAGCGGAAGCTCTCACATAGGTGATCACCTTGGTCCGATCCTGAGCCGGAGATATGGTATAATAACCATTGTCTCTTAATAAAAAAATAAATTTCTGCTCTAGGGCCTCAGAAGTAATCATCTGCTTCAAATCGGCTGTAGATAAAAATCTTTGATTTGATAAAAACTGCAAGGAATATTCCATGTCACCGAAATCAACGATACTGATCTTCTGACTGTCTGTCACCAGATAGCTATTCGTACTTACTCCCCAGCTGTCGGCCTCCCCCAATGCATCCAGGAAGGTTGAATCCGAAGCCTGCACCAGACGGTAAGTTCCTTCCGAAATAGTAGAAACAACGGCAGTTGCAGGAGTACTTCCTGCTGCAGATACTCCGCTATAATCTATTGGCTGGGTATTGCCGGGCAGTTCCGTGTTCCCGGCTGATCCGGAACTGTCTTCTATCCGTCCGCTGTATGTAAAATAAGAATATCCGGTATCACCTCGGTCAATAGTGCAATTGATCCACGCTGTATTGCCGGAACGATAATTCTGTTGTATCACTGTGATGACATCGTTGGCCACAGAACTAACGATAGCCCAGTGAGTCCTCGAATTATCCCTGACAATGTCTCCTTTCTGCGGTTGATCGGTCAGGGAGAAGCTTCCGATATTTTGATAAACCAGGGGGACACTTTCTTTGGATATCAGATTGTATACCCCAATTCCATATACCGTGCTGTAAAACTTCTTAACAAAAGCAGCGCAGCTGTAGACCGGATCAGAGCCGGAATAAGCACCGTTCGTATAGGCTGCTTCTATTGTGATACCGTTATAGGTAATTGTCTCAAGTATCTGCTCCGGCTGGGTCAAGGTTACAGCTGTACCGACTTTGATTTTCGCATATGCTTCAGGTAAATTCCCATAAGGCAACTGGAATAACATCAGCAGTACCAGCATTAGTGCAATCCGACTTTTTCTTTTCATGAGGATACTTTCCTCCTTAGTAGTTCATGGCTTGATCTGCCCTTATCCTTGGTTACTATGCTTAATATAAATTCTTTACCTTGAAATCCTTTTCGGCTTCCCTGCGCTGATCCTTCTTCGCGATATCTTCACGCTTGTCAAAGAGCTTCTTACCTCTGGCCAGGCCAATCTCTACCTTGACAAGGCTGCCCTTTAAGTAAATCTGAAGCGGGACCAGAGTGTAGCCCTTTTGCACAATCTGGCCCGCAATCTTATTAATTTCATACTTGTGCATTAACAGCTTTCGCACACGAAGCGGATCCTTATTGAAGATATTTCCCTTCTCATAAGGACTGATGTGCATGTTGTAGATAAACACTTCTCCTTTTTCCACCCGGAGAAAGGATTCCTTTAAGCTGCATTTTCCCATTCTTAAGGATTTTACCTCAGTTCCATGCAAGGAAATTCCAGCCTCATACTTATCCTCAATAAAATAATCAAAATATGCCTTCTTATTATTGGCAATCAGTTTAATATTTTCCCCCAC
>JAEZLY010000303.1 GCA_023414985.1 Bacillota bacterium
ACAGGAAGGGACTGCTGCAGAACCAACTCAGAACATCTTTGCAGATGATAACTGACAGTTTTCAGCAGCCCCTTCTAATTATGAAAAGCAGGTGGAGGATATGGCTAAATCTAAAAACAGAACGAACCGGCCTACGGTTCCGAAACAGCCCTTTGGCAGACATGATCTGGTGGGGTGGCTCATCATGCTGCCCACTCTGGTATTGTTTGCCTTTTTTGTGTGGGAGCCTTTATTGGAAAGCATCCGCCTTTCCCTGTATTCTGCGAAAGGCATTGAATTAGTGAAGTTTGTCGGATTGGATAATTACCGGGATGTCTTAGCACATCCCACCTTTATGCCGGCACTCAAAAATACCTTTGTGTACATATTTTGGTCCTTGATAATCGGCTATTGCACTCCGATCATCATGGCATTATTTATTTCTGAGACGGTGCATCTCAAGGGCTTTTTCAGAATTGGTGTTTATATTCCGAATGTGGTTCCCGGAATTGCAACCGTCTTCATCTGGAGATATTTCTTTTATGCAGGAAATAAAGGAGTATTGAATATCCTACTCGACAAGATAGGAGTAGAGCCGGTTTCCTGGCTGAATATCGCCCCCTTGACCATCCCGATCATTGTCCTGGCAGTGACCTGGAGGAACGCAGGTGCGACCACATTAATCTATATTGCGGCAATCAGTAATGTCAATTCCGAACTGGTGGAGGCAGCAACCATCGACGGTGCCGGTATTCTTAGGCGAATTCGCCATGTCACCCTGCCAAGTATTCTGCCTTTGGCTAAGACCATGCTGATCCTTCAGATGATTGCCGTATTCCAGATTTATTATGAGCCACTGGTATTGACGAACGGAGGACCGAACAAAGCAAGCTATTCCATTATGCAGTTGGTATATGATTTTGCCTTTACGGATTTCAAATTCCCGAGAGCATCGGCAATCTCCGTTATGGTATGTATTATTCTGATCATTTTAACAGGTATCTATATGAAGCTGACAAAATCGAAGGAAGAGTAAGGAGGAGACGCAGATGTTCTTTCAGAAATATTATAAAAAAACGGACGGAGCGATCCGGGCTTATGACCTCCACTCCACACGGACAAAAATCTTATGTGTCGTTGTTTTCGCAGTCTGTCTGTTCTTTATTGTTATTGCCTTATTCCCGCCGGTGTGGGTCTTTCTGGCAAGCTTTAAGGACTTTAAGGAGTTTAATACCCATCCCTCCTTATTACCGCGGAAGTTCGATATCAAGGTATACATAAAGACCTGGAATGAGCTCAAATTCGTGAAGCACTATATCAGCTCCCTGATTGTTGTTGCGGGTAGTATCGTTTGTGCTGTAATTTTTAACGGATTACTGGGTTATGTTCTCGCTGTCGTCAAGCCGAAGGGCCATAAGCTGATCTTAGGACTTGTCTTATGGAGTCTGCTCATTCCATCCACCTCAAGTATGGTTGCCCTGTTTGTAAATATCAAAAGAATCGGGCTTGCCGGGTCTTATCTTCCCCTGTGGTTGAGTGTGGGTGCATCGGCATTCTATGTTCTCTTATTTAAACAGTTCTTCGAAGGGATACCGAAGGAGCTGATTGAAGCGGCAGCCTTGGACGGCTGCGGATATCTTAGGATATTTGCATTGATTCTGGTACCGCTGTCGAAGTCAATTGTTACTGTTATCATTATATTTTCCATCAATGCGGCATGGTCGGATTTCCTGCTCCCGTTCCTGGTTCTGAATGGCTCCGGCAGAGAGACGGTTATGGTTCGCCTGTTTGCATTCCGACTTTCAAATACTACACCTGTTGACATATTAAGAGCAGTAGCATTCTCTATCATACCGCCGATTATTCTGTTCGGAATATTCCAGAAGCAGATTACGGAAGGTGCGGCAGCAGGCGCGATAAAGGGGTAATTATGGCTAAAATTGCAGATATATATTACGGAACTGACCCATGGAGGATTCTGGAAGAGGGCTTTGATGAGACCTATGCCCAGGTATCGGAATCGATCTTTTCTCTGGCAAATGAATACATGGGTGTCCGTGGGTACTTTGATGAGGGGTACACCGGAAACAGCCTGATCGGAAGCTATTTTAACGGAATCTATGAGACGCAGAAGGTTCCCGCTTCCCATTATAAAGGAATCATTGATACGACGGAATTCATTGTAAATTCCGTAGACTGGCTCTATACCCGTATCATGGCGGAGCAGGAACTGCTGGATCTGGCCTTTTCAACGATAAAGGATTTCCACAGAGAGCTCAATATGAGAACCGGTATTCTAACCCGCTCCTTTGTATGGGTTCTAAAGGACGGCAAAGAGCTGAAGCTGGAGTTCGAGCGCTTTCTTTCCATGAAGAACGCACATCTGGCAGGACAGCGGATCAGTATGACTCCGCTGAATTTCTCGGGAACTGTGACCATTTGTGCCGGTCTTGATTTTTCAAATCCTCATTTTGCTGTAGGGGAAAACCTATGGAATTGCGGAAAGATTGAGTCCGGGCAGAATTGGTGTAGTATCCTTGGAGAGACCAGAAATACAAAGAAATCTGTCTATTCCTATTGCCGCTTCACCGGGGATATGGACAAAGAGACAGAGACGATAGAAGAGAAGCGGATCTATAAAGAGTATACCTTCCGGCTGAAACAGCTGGAGAAGAAGCAGCTGACCAGATCCGAGATCAATATTGCCAATAAGGATAGCTCTGAAGCAGGATATCAGGCCTTTCTTTCTTCCTGTAAGGATGCGGCAGCCCGTTATGAGAAAGTGGATTATGATTCGGCCAGGGAAGAAAGCATTCAGTGGTGGGATAGAATCTGGGAGGCCTCCGACATCGTCATTCAGGGGGATGAGTTAAATCAACAGGGTATCCGGTATTGTATCTTCCAGATGCACCAGACCTATCACGGTGCTGATGAAGGCACCATTATCGGGGCAAAGGGTCTTACCGGAGAAGCCTATAGCGGTAATACCTTCTGGGATACGGAGACCTATTGCCTACCGTTCTATCTGTTCACGAATACCGATGCGGCAAGGAATTTATTGAAATACCGCTACCTTACCCTGGAGGAAGCAAAGCTTCGGGCACAAGCGCTGGACTGTGATGGAGCCTTTTATCCGATTGCAACCATCAGCGGCAGGGAATGCTGCAGCCTGTGGCAGCATGCCAGTCTTCAGCTTCAGGCTTCCACAGCGGTAGCCTATGCGATCCGGCATTATGAGAAGATTACAGGAGATACGGAATTTATCAATCAGTACGGAGCTCCAATCCTGATTGAAGTCAGCAGGATGCTGGCGACCAGAGGTGATTGGAATGCATCCCATACCGGATATGGGTTTTATGGTGTCATGGGGCCGGATGAATTTCAGATGATGGTACATAACAACTGCTATACGAATTATATGGGGAAGGCCTCCCTTGACTATACACTTTTGGTATTGGCGCGGATGAAGCAGGAGCAGCCGGAGGAATACCGACAAATCCTTGAGCGGCATAGCCTGGTGGAGGAGGAAATCACCGACTGGAAGAAGAAGTCGGAAGGAATGGTGATTCCATATGATGAGAACACATTACTGTTCGAGCAGCATGAAGGATATTTTACTCTGCCCCATATCGATGTAGACTCAATACCCCAGGAGGAGTTTCCGCTATACAGTCACTGGACCTATGACAGGATTTATCGTAACGATATGATCAAACAACCGGATGTGCTGATGCTGATGCTGCTTTATAACGGAAGCTTTACACAGGAACAGCTTCAGAAGAACTATGAATTCTATGAGCCTCGCTGCATTCATGAGAGCTCCTTGTCTCCTTCGGTACATTCCATCCTTGCCCTGCAGCTGCATAAGCATGAGGAAGCATACAAATTCTTTGGCTTTGCAACCAGAATGGATCTGGATAACTACAACCGCAACACCGCGGAAGGCTTGCATACGACCTCCATTGCAGCAGCCTGGATGAATATCGTATACGGCTTCGGCGGTATGAGATCGGACGGAGACGGCTTAAGCTTTGCTCCTTCCATTCCGGCAGATTGGCGGGGGTATTCCTTCCGTGTGGATTATCGAAAGGATGTGATCCTGGTGGAGGTTGATAGGGAAAATGCGGTCTTCAGTACCAGAAACGGCACTGAACTCGTCATCTCGGTCTATGGTAAGCAGGTAATCTGCAGCAGGGAAAAAATCAGAATCCAAATTCCTGGGGAATGGAGGGGATAATATCGGATGAGCTGGATAATCAATGACGATGGTTATAGGCAGGACAATATCACCTTCTATGGGAATAAGTATCTGACAGGGAACGGATACCTGGGAATCCGAGGAACACTATCTGAATATGAGAAAGAGGAGTATCCGGCAATTAATCTGGCCGGCATCTATGATCGGGTGGGAGACGGTTGGCGGGAGCCGCTGAATGCACCGAACGGTTTATTTACCTTTACGGAATTCAACGGGAAGGGTTATCGGCTGCCACAAGTTGTGCCGGTTACGCATAAGGTCAGCCTGAACTTTCGATATGGTATCTTCTCCCGGGATACGTCCTGGGGGCTTCCCAAGGGAACTTTACGCATCTCGGAGGAGCGCTTAGCGAGCCTTGCCGAGCCTCATCTGATCGTGATGAGGTATTGTATTCTTACGGACTGTGACGGTGAAGTAAGACTGACGACCGGTATTGACGGCGATGTATGGGATATTAACGGACCGCATTATGATGAGCTGAAGCAGGATCAGAGAGACGGTATCCTCCTGCTTACGGGTATCACTCATGAGAATAGGGACAGGGTATGTGTGGCAGAACACTCGGAACTTGATTTTGATGCTGATTGTGATACGTGTTATCAAAGCGGAAGGTATTTAAGAAGATATACCTTTTACGCCAAGGCGAATCAGACCTATACCTTGACGAAATATATTACCGTCTTAACCAATAAGGATATGTCTGATTACGAAGAAGCTGCCTGTCGCCTGGTAAAGGAAGCGAGAGGCCTGGGCTACGATAAGGCTCTTGAATTCAGCAAAGAGGTCTGGGATAGAAAATGGCTGACAGCTGAAGTGGAGATTGAGGGAGATGAGGCTTCGATGGAGGCACTGAATTATTCCATCTACCAGCTTCTTAGCGTCGCTCCAAGACATTCTGACAGCCTGTCCATCGCTGCCCGCGGCTTATCCGGGCAGACCTATAAGGGAGCAGTGTTCTGGGA
>JAEZLY010000040.1 GCA_023414985.1 Bacillota bacterium
CGAAGCAGGTCTCCTTTACCTCCAGTCTATCCGAGGATTTAAAGCGCAGAGATTTCACGATGAATGCCATGGCATACAATGAAAAAGAAGGCTTTGTCGATCTGTTCGGCGGAATGGAAGACTTACAAAAGGGTCTGATCCGATGTGTCGGAAGTCCGAAGGAGCGTTTTGATGAGGACGCACTCCGAATCTTAAGAGCAGTACGTTTTTCTGCACAGCTGGGCTTTACCATAGAAGCAGAGACGCTCAAAGCAATCCGGGAGAAATGTGATAATCTGAAAAATATCAGTGCGGAGCGGATCCGTGTCGAGCTGACGAAGCTTTTATTTTCAGATCATCCTGACCGCCTGAGAGATTTATATCAGGTGGGAATTACAAGGGTGATCCTGCCGGAATTCGATGCGATGATGGCAACTCCGCAGAAGAACATTCATCATATTTATAACGTGGGTGAACATACGATCAAGGCAGTGGAGGAGGTGGCCGGTAAGCTGGAAGAACAGCGTTATTCCACCAGAGAAAGGACCATACTTCGCTGGACCATGCTGCTGCATGATGTGGAGAAACCGGGAACCATCACCGTGGGTAAGGATGGACAGAATCATTTCTACGGTCATCAGGAAAAGGGAACTGCAACAGCAAAGAATATTCTCAGACGATTGAAGTTCGATAATGATACAATCGATACCGTTACTCATCTGATCCGCTGGCATGATTACCGGTTTGTACTCACCCCCGCTGGGATGCGGAAAGCAGCCGCTAAGATTGGCCGGGAATCAATGCAGCTTCTGTTTGAAGTAAACCGGGCAGATACCTCGGCGAAGAACCCGAAGTATACCGGGGAAAAATTCGAGCGGATTGAGCAAGCCAGGAAGCTGTATCAGGAGACGGTTGACCGTGAGGAATGTGTCAGTCTGAAGGAATTGCAGATCAACGGCAAGGATCTGATTGAGCTGGGTCTGAAACCGGGCCGTGGGCTGGGCGAAATTCTCGACCATCTGCTGGCAAGGGTTCTGGAGAAGCCGGAGCTGAATGAGAAGGCAGCTCTCCTTACCCTGGCAAAGGAAATGGTAGAGGAAAGTAAGAACGAAGGATAAGATGCTTCGCATAGAAAAAAGAAAACACTCTGATAAATAAGGCAAGAATAGCAGGTAATCCTGTTATCCTTGCCTTATTTGTCCGGTAATGTATAGCAGCAACCTCTTCACTACATACTCGGGGCAGGATTATATCAAGATACAATCTTTGTTCTATAGTAATCATGAATTTGCATATCACATCATAATATTAGTAAGACGGGTTTTGCCGCAAGTTCTAGTAAGGGGGATTGGCAGTGGAGGATAGAAGTCAGGAAGCGTTAAAAAAATATCGTCTGAAGATATATAACATATACAGGGCCAGAGGAGCTTTCCTGCTGGAAACGGATTGCGGTCTGAAGCTTTTTAAATGCTTCGAGGGTTCCAGAAACCGTGCTCTTTTCGAGCATAAGGTTAAGGAACACCTGCTTCTGTGCGGATATGCCAACACTGATCTGTATGTTAAGACAATCGAAGAGGATATCATATCGGAGGATAGTGCCGGATGTCAATATATTATGAAGAATTGGTTCTGGGGAGAGGAATGCAACTTAAAGGAGCTGTCCCAGATAGAAGCTGCATCCGCTAATCTGGCCCGTCTTCACCTGCTGCTGAGGGATGTGGATTTTACGAAGGAACAGTTAGAGCATAATATATCCCCTGATCTGATGGAGACCTTTGATAAGAGAAACCGTGAGTTGAAACGGGTGAAAGCCTATATCCGGGAGAAACGGCAGAAGAATGAATTTGAGCTGTCATATTTAAATTATTATGAAGCCTTTTATGAACAGGGACTTCTCGCTGCGAACCGGCTGGCGGAATCGGGGTATGATAAACTGCTGGCGGAATCGGTGGAAGATCGGACGGTTTGCCACGGCAATTATACCTATCATAATATTATTATGCAAAAAAGTAAGACAGATGCCCTGTCCAAAGCCTATGTACCTCCGGGATGGGTGAACAAGCAGCCGATTTATGCCACGGAGCTGGGAAGTGCGGGAAGCTTTATTGCTACAACGAATTTTGAGAAATCTTATATTGGGCTTCAGATATTTGATCTATACCAATTCATCCGTAAGGTAATGGAAAAGAACGACTGGGATATCCTGTACGGCAGCAGGATCATTGATTCCTATCATCAGGTGAAACCCATCTCTCTTCCTGAGCTTAAGGTTTTATATGTCTTACTGCTGTATCCGGAGAAGTTCTGGAAGATTACGAATTTTTATTATAACGGTAAGAAATCCTGGGTATCCGGGCGGAATACCCAGAAGCTGAATGTCATCGGGGAACAGAATGAGAAGAAAGAAATGTTTTTAAGAAAGCTGGAGAGCATCCTATAAACCGAAGGATGACAGGAAATGCCTGAAATACAGGATTAGAATGTCAAAAGGACACATCAATAAAACTGATGTGTCTATTTTGTGAATAAGTCAATGCTGCATAAGCAGCATGACCTTTTTACAATCAAGTCCTACAGGAAATATTACAGGATTGAATCTGCTTCTTAAGTAGTCTATAATACATACTGTGATGTAACTTAGAATACAACTTGAGGTACCAACGATGGATATAAAAATTATAGACGATCAGATTATTGAACAAGAGCCCGCTCAAAAGCCTAATCAGAAGCCTAATCAAAAAGCTGTTCAGAGGCCTGCAGAAAAAGGAACGGGAAGGAAACCGGATACATACAGAAGGAAGAAAGATCCCGTCAGAATGGATCTTAGCCGCAGACCCATTCTCAGTCTGCTGTTAGGACTGAGTGTATTGTCGGCAATTCTTTTGGTTACGATGCTTACGGCGTCTAATACTCTGAACAATACGGCAAAACTTAACGCCAATCCTGCAGGAGCCGGGGCACAGGCTACAGCCGCTCCCGCGGCAGCAGGAGAAGAGGTATTGGGTGTACTGACCGAGGTTAATCCGGATAAGATGCAGCTTACGGTGTATGATGTAGTCAATGAGGTGAAAGCAGCCTTCCAGTATTCCGGGGGCACTAACATCACTGACAAATATGGGCAGCAGATTGCGATTGGCCAGATTCCGATCGGAACAATGGTCGAGGGTTTTCATGAGCCGGGTAAGCTGAAATTGACGGATTTAAGGATTTCAACCAAAGCATGGGAATATGTCGGAGTAAATAATCTAAACGTTGATCGAAGTGCCCGGGTTATGAAGATAGCTTCGAATAAATATAAATTTAACGACAATCTCATTATTCTGAATGGAGATCAATTCATTCCGGTCACAGACCTTGCGGAACAGGATGAATTAACTGTCTGGGGCTATGACCAGACAATCTGGTCAATCAAGGTGACCAGAGGTCATGGTACCGTCCGATTGGCTGATTATGATAACTTCATCGGAGATTTCATAACCATAGGCTATGAAGCGATTCAACAGATAGCGAAGGACATGGTCATTACAGTTAGGGAAGGTAACTTTAACCTGACCGTGGAGAACGCAAAGTTTACAGCCACCAAGAATATTACGGTAAAGCGTGACCAGGAAACGCTAGTATCCTTAAGTGATCTTGGTCCGGATGCGGCAAAGGTGGGACGGGTATCCTTTGAAATCTCTCCGTTTGGAGCCGACTTAACGATTGATGGAGAATTGATGTCCTATGCAAGTCCGATTGAGCTGGATTACGGTCAGCACAATATCGAGGTTTCGTTGGGCGGATATATCACCTATACGGGAACATTGAAGGTGGATACTGCAGGAAAGACGATACGGATCGATCTTCCGGAACAGAGTAGTAAAGATGCGGCAACTGTGTCTGAGACGGACAGTGGTTCGGATAATGAAGGCAGCGGAAATAATGGCACGGATACCTCCTCAAATACCGGCAGTACCGACAATAACGAGGACACCGGGGCTCCTTCCAGCATCGATACGGGAGATTCGGAGAATGTCTCTAACGATGAATTTGATAAGGATACGGAGCATAAGATTTATATACAGAATCCGACAGGTGCTTCCGTATATCTGAACGGTGAATATATGGGTAAATCCCCATGCAGCTTTAATAAGCTGATTGGTAAGCATGTTCTGACCTTTATCAAGGAAGGGTATGATACCATGAGCTATACGGTTGAAGTAAAGGATGACAACCTGGATACTTACTTCAACATGCCTGACTTATCCAGGAAAAAGTAAAATTTCATAGATACAGTCGATGATTGTTTGTTCCTGTCAATCGATTTTTCATCCTCTCTCTTTTCAAAGCTTCGAATGTAAGCTATAATAAATGTAAATTTATGGAAAAGAGAGGGGATTTTTATGGTCAAATTTTTATATGATGAAAACATCATACTATACAGCTACGCCGGGCTGTTCGGACTGGGAATGCTGGTACGCCTTCTCCTGGATTTGGTTTATAAGTATCTGATTAAGGAATCGGATCATCCGGGAACGACGAAGAATAAGCTGATCAGGCACATGAAGCTGAAATTCGAGGCATGCTATAAGTATAAAATCGGTGTGAATAATGTGGATACCTTTGTGGATAAGAATGTATTACAGTATCGGTTTTGTGGAGTATTATTATCCACATGGGATAATTTGAGTGGACAAGTTCTTTATCTGAATCTCCTTCTTGTCCCGCTTTTCGCACTTTTCGGAGTGATTTATAGTTGTGGACAAAGCCGTATATTATTGAACGGTGCGGTTGGTATCCTGACTTGCTCACTTATGATTATTGTGGATAAAAGTATTAACTTATCGATCAAAAAGAAAATGCTGAGATTAAATCTGATGGATTATATGGAGAATTTCTGTAAGACCAGGCTGGAGCAGGAAGCCCTTCATCCGGAGCAGCTGGAGGAAATTCGCCGTGAATATATGCAGGTTACCGAATCGAAAAAGCAGGCCGGTGTAACCAAGGAAGTGCATAAGGAAGAGGCGAAGGAAGAGATTAATCGCCGTAAGGAAGCAAGAAGAAGAAAGGAAGAGGAGAAAAAGCTCCAGTTTCAAAAAAGGGAAGAAGAGCAGCGCAAATTGGAAGAGGCTAGGCGGGAAGAAGAAAGACGCCGCCTGGAGGAGCGCAGACTACTGGCCGCAAGGCGTCGTGAAGAGGAATTGATGAAAATAGAAGAAGAGCGACAGGCATTGGAGGCAAGGCGGGAAGAGATGAAACGCAAAGCAATGGAGAAACAGATGGATCATCAGAAGAAGGAAGCAGAAAAAGAGAAGCTATTACATAGTATGGAGGAAGACTTAAAGCCGACTCAGGACAGAACAGATTTAAATAAGGTGCTCCACAGCATGGATGAAATTGCTGTCGCCAAGGAACAGATTCAGCCACAGAAAGGAAATTATACACAGTCACTAGCAAAGATTGATAGCAATGAGAGTCAGAAGGCCGGAAAACAAAAAGCGGTCAAAGTTAAGAATAGTTCAGACCTTCAGGAAGAAAAGCTGATTGAAGATGTACTGAAGGAGTTTTTTGCATAATAGCAAGAAGTGAAGAAAAAACATTGAATAAATAGGTTGACTTTGTTAGAATATAAGAAAAAATACAAAAAAGGAGTTATATGACATGGCTAACAAAGTAACTTTTGATTTTTCTGTTGCGAAAAAGTTTGTCTCAGATACCGAGCTTGCTATGATGAAGAGCTTAACTGTGACTGCTAAGGACCAACTTATTAATAAGACCGGCGCAGGAAATGATTTTTTAGGATGGATTGACCTTCCGGTAGATTATGATAAGGAGGAATTTGCTCGGATTCAGAAGGCAGCGGCTAAGATTAAGAAGGATTCCGACGTGTTACTGGTAATCGGTATCGGCGGGTCCTATCTCGGTGCAAGAGCCGCGATTGAGTTCTTAAGACATAGCTTCTACAATTCAGTCTCCAAGGAAGTCAGAAAGACACCGGAGATTTATTTCTGCGGAAATAATATCAGCAGTACGTATATGAATCACTTAATTGAGGTAATCGGAGACAGAGATTTCTCGATTAATATTATCAGTAAGTCCGGTACGACTACCGAACCGGCAATTGCCTTCCGCGTATTCAAGAAGCTTCTGAACGAGAAGTATGGCAGGGCAGAAGCAGCAAAGAGAATCTACGCTACGACGGATAAGGCAAGAGGTGCCTTAAAGAATCTTGCAACGGAGGAAGGCTATGAAAGCTTTGTCGTTCCGGATGATGTAGGCGGACGCTTCTCCGTACTTACCGCAGTCGGACTTCTTCCGATTGCCGTCAGCGGCGCAGATATCACAAAGCTGATGGAAGGGGCAGCCAGCATGAGAAATTACTGCCTGAACAAGAGCTTTGAGGAAAATGATTCATTAAAGTATGCCGCTGTTCGAAACATATTGCTGAGAAAGGGCAAGGGCATCGAGATTCTTGTGAACTATGAGCCCTCCCTGCATTTTGTATCCGAATGGTGGAAGCAATTATACGGTGAAAGCGAAGGCAAGGATCAGAAGGGTATCTTCCCTGCATCCGTAGACTTCACAACCGATCTTCACTCCATGGGGCAGTTCATCCAGGATGGACAGAGAACCCTGTTTGAGACAGTGATTAATATTGAGAAATCCAGATCAGAGATCATACTTGAGGAAGAGGAAGTGGACTTAGACGGACTGAATTATCTTGCCGGCAAGAGTGTTGATTTCGTTAACAAGAGTGCGATGAAGGGTACCCTGCTTGCACATACCGATGGTAATGTTCCGAACTTAAGCGTTACTCTTCCGGAGCAGAATGAATTCTATCTCGGCGAACTATTCTACTTCTTTGAATTTGCCTGCGGTGTCAGCGGTTATCTGCTCGGCGTTAATCCGTTTGATCAACCGGGTGTGGAAAGCTATAAGAAGAACATGTTCGCTCTGCTTGGTAAGCCCGGATATGAAGCTCAGCGGGAAGAGCTGTTAAAGAGATTATAAATGAATAAGGCTGTTTCAGAATACAAAAACAGCTTAAGGTAAGGATAACAGGCATCCCTCACACACAGGTTGCCGGACACCTAGCCGTTTTGTAAGCCATGATCAAACAGGATTGTTTGCTCTTGACTTACAAAATCAGCAAGTTGTCCGTCAAACAGTGCATTATGGGATGCCTGTT
>JAEZLY010000067.1 GCA_023414985.1 Bacillota bacterium
CTCAGAAAAATTCATAGTATCCTCCATTCCTTGTCGGAGAGTTCAGTTTCGTAAGCTTTCTCCGACTGCCAGCTATTGGCAACATTCCTATGTATTTGAATATGCAATGTTTGAATGAACCTTACCATTGCCTTAGCCATTATACTGTATTCCAAGGAAAAAGACAATATTTTTGAGGGTTGTAATTTTGAAACTAGGAGTAATTTCTTAACGGAAATAAAGGATAAAATCACTGCCCTTTTGGACGGTCTCGCCAGGCAGCGGAAACTGCTCCTTTACAACATCTCCCTCTCCGAGAGGATACAACTCACCCAATTCATATATTTTTATCAGATCCTTTGCTTCCTTTCTTGTCTTCCCGATAAAATCTGGCATTGCAAAGGTACCAATGTTAAAATCCTTGATTTCCTTCTCAGAATAGCTTTCCTCTACTCCGAGATAAGGCAGTATATTATTGAACACGTCTGCTATGACCGGTGCTGCAATCGTTCCGCCATAATAGATACCGACGGGATCCTCTATCAATACAATCGCAATAACCTTCGGATTATTTGCCGGTGCAAAGCCGACAAAGGAGGAAATATATTTGTTGCTGCTTCTCGGCAGCTTCTCGGAGGTTGCTGTCTTGCCTCCCACCCGAAAGCCAGGCAGATAAGCCCGCCTACCGGTACCGTCTGCTACTACCGCCTCTAAAAGTTCCTTCATGGTCTCCGAGGTTTCCTTCGATACGGCACCTTCCGATGTCTTATATTCCAATTCCCGGATTCTGGTTCCGTCGGAACTCCTGACCTGAACACCGAAATGCGGTGTAATAAGCTTTCCTCCATTGACAACGGCGCTGGCTGCTACCAGCATCTGAAGCGGAGTGATCTGAAAGGACTGCCCGAAGGACATGGTCGCAAGCTCCACAGCTTTGATGTTTTCTTTTTTGTGCATAATGGAATTGGCTTCTCCCGGAAGATCAACTCCTGTCTTATGAAATAATCCAAGGCGGTCGTAGTATTGATACATTTTATCCACGCCGACCCTGGCTCCGATCTCCATAAATACCGGGTTACAGGAGTTTTTAATGCCCGCAACGAAATCCTGGCTGCCATGTCCTCCCGCCTTATGACAACGGATTATTCTATCTTCCACCTTCTTATATCCGGGGCAAAAAAAGGTATCCGACAGCTTAACTACCTTCTCCTCCAGAGCCGCTGTTGCCGTTACAATCTTGAATGCGGAACCGGGCTCATAGGTATCACTGATACAGGCATTCCGCCACATCCCATTCAGAAGATCATTCTTCTGCTTTTCAGTCAGGGTCTGCCCCTCCTGCTTTGCCGCGATCGAATCGATCAAGGTATAGGGGTCATTTAAATTGAATTCCGGAACGTTTACCATAGCATAAAGCTCACCGTTCTGGGGGTTCATGATAATCAGCTTCACATTAGAGGCCTGTTTGGCCTTCAATACTCTTTCTGCAGCCTGCTCAGCATATTGCTGAATATTCATATCCAGGCTCAAATATAAATCATTCCCGGGGATCGGTTCCACCCGGTCCTCTGCTGCATTCTTAATCTCCACGCCATAGGCAGTGGTTAGGGTAAGTATGGTACCGTCAATTCCCTTCAGGAAATCATCATATTTTACCTCTAGACCGATGATGCCCTGGTTATCGCTTCCGGTAAATCCGATTACCTTGGAGGCCAGAGCTTCATAGGGATAATACCTCTTATAATCCTCATCCACCATGACACCGTCCAAGTCATATTCTCTGATTTTATCCGCAACGGACTTATCGACATTGGATTTGATTTTTTCTATGGAGGATACCTTCTCGACCCGCTTCCTGACTTTTGCTTCACTTAAGCCCAGCTGCTCAGAAAGTATCTTTATGACCCTCTCCGGCTCCTTGATTTGTGCATGGATCACGGATATGGTACATACGGGTTTATTTGTTGCAATCAGCTTTCCGGTTGCATCATAGATGCAGCCCCGTTCCGCCTTGATTACTCTTTCACGTTCATGAAGCTCCTGTGCCCTGGCAGCATACTCCTCCGATTTAAATATCATCAGATATCCCAGTCTTCCGGCCAGTGCAAGCGTAACCAGAAGAACTATAACGGTCACTATGAGCACATTTCGCTTATTATAGGTTCTGCTTCTTGCCATACAACCATAACCTTGTTTCTCTTATCGTTTCATTTTATTACGAACAAGGCTGCTTTATTCTATCGCATCTGCATTAAACTCATTTTCCTCTCCTGTCACGGGAGCTGTTGTATTATCTGTGTTCCCTTGCTCCTCCGTGGTTTGGCCTTCTGCATCGACATTCTGTTCCCCATTTGTGGGTTCCTTCGTATTCTCAGTCGTGTTATTATCCTGCGTCTCAGTCGTATTACCCTGATGATCGGTAGTTTCGGTATGATTTGAGGAATTATTCTCCGGATTGATTGCAGAACCGGTTGCAGCGGTTGCATCTTCGGACGGAAGCAGATAATCAATCTCACCCTCCGGATAGATACCAAGTGCAGGAAGAAGTTCTGCCATGATCCTTGAGGCAAACTTTGTTGCAATGGAGCTATCCGCCTGTTTTACTACATTCTGTGGTTCATCTATCATTACATAGATCACGATTTCCGGATTAATTGCGGGAACCTGGCCTAAAAAGGAGACCAGATAGGTCTTTGCTTCACGCGGATATTTCTGTGCTGTACCGGTCTTTCCACCGATTGCATACCCTTCCACCTTCGCACCGCCTGCTGTTCCGGCTTCCACTGTCTGATACATATATTTCTGAATAAATTCCGAGGTTTTCTCGGATACGGTGCGTTTTACCAGAAGTCCTTTGTTTTCTTTTACGACCGCTCCGTTATCATTCACAATCTTTTTTACGATATGAGGCTGATAATAGCTGCCGCCGTTCACCAAAGAGCTGTAAGCAGCTGCCATCTGTATCATGGTTGCATTAAAGGTCTGACCAAAACTGCTGGTAGCGAGTTCCGTAGGCCCCAGCTTATCTGCTGCTACTACAATACCTGCCTCTTCTCCGGGCAGATCCACACCGGTCTTTCTGCCGAAGCCGAAGCCGGTTTGGTATTGATTAAAAAGATTCTTTCCTTCCTTGTCTACAATCTGCATCAGAGCGTCATTACAGGAAAACATCAGTGCCTGTCCGAGTGTCAGCTCACCGTGTCCGGCCCTTTTGCTACAGTGGATTTTAACACCGCCTACCTCCTGTACGCCATCACAGTAAAAGGTATCCGACTCCTTTACGATGTCCTCCTCCAATCCTGCGGCAATCGTAATCGGTTTAAAGGTAGAACCGGGTTCATAGCCGCTGCTGATCGCATCATTTTTCCATAAGGCATTCAGTGCATCCATCTTCTGCTGTTCCGTCATTGCCGACAGCTCCTCCGCCGGATAGATGCCTTCTAAATCTCGGGGATTATTCAAGTCATATTCCCGGTTTGAAGCCATGGCTATGATTTCTCCGTTGTTCGGGTTCATGACCAGAACACCGATATTCTTACTTCCAAACTCCGTATTAAAATCGATGATATGCTTCTGTATGATACGCTGGGCATTCACATCTATCGTACTAATGATGGAATTACCGTTCACAGCCTTTTTCACGATACGTTCCAGGTCTAGGCTGGAATCAAAATATCCGTACTCTCTGCCGTTGATTCCATTGAGTTCTTTATTATAGTATTCTTCTATTCCGAAGTACCCTGTATTATCTGAGGATGTAAAGCCAAGCAGATCGCAGGCCAGGGTCTTGTAAGGATATGTCCTGACATACTCCTCTTCAAACCACAGGCCGGTTATGTCCTCGCTATCCTGCATGATTTCTTTAAAGTTCTCGACTGAATCATACTTTAGATTCTTTCGTACTATCACATATTGGCTGTCCGCCTTTTTATCCAGAATATCCTGAAGTTCATCGGCAGTAATGTCAAAATTCTTTGTTAGTGCTGTAAGGGTCGGTTTCACGCACTCCTCATTCAGAAGCAGCTGCTTCGGATCCAGAATCAGCTTATACTGCAGATCGCTGCTGGCAAGTACCGTGCCATTTCTATCTGTAATATCCCCTCTTTTGTATGGCAGAACCGAACTGACATAGGTCTCTCTGGACAAAACCTGCTTTGCGTAGGAATCTCCCTTGGTCTGTATGATATAAACCAATCTGCCCATCAGTCCGACCATGCATAATGTCACAATACAAAATACAAGCAATAGGTTTGCTTGCATTTTAGAAGTAAATTTCTTATTTGTTTTTTCCGGTGACTTTTCCATTGTACTTTACCTCACTGGTAATGACTCGTTTATTCAGGGATGTCCTCATACTGTCTGACATAATCCGCCGAACCGCTTTTGTAGGTAATTACTTCATTTTTGTTGGGATATACCATTCCAAGCTCCTCAACTGCTACCCGATAAATCTCATCCAAATCAACTGCCGTGTTGATTGCTTCATAGGCAGCATCATTCTCCTTCGTTAAGGTGGTAATCTGTTTCTCCATAGATACGATCTGCTTATTCATCACGGTTATCTCATTCTGTACCATAAGATAATCCACGCAGACATAAACGGTTGCAATAATTGCGACCGTAAGCACGATCAGGGAAGCAAAGCTAATTCCGGACAATGTCTTTTGATGGCGGTGCTCCTGCCTTCTCCTCTGTGGTACCTCGTACTGCTCTTCTTCTCTGCGTACATCCGGGGCTACTCTCAGTTTACGAACCGTATTGCCATCCACATAGCTTGTCCCTGAATAATCGTATTGAACTCGTCTCCTATTTGCCTCCATGCAAGAAACCCTCTTTCCAGCTGTTCTATACTATCTTGTACGACCGGCAAAGTCAAGGTAATCAATTAACCAGATCCCTCACTATTTTGCCAATCCTTCCATTCCTTTTGTCACCGTTATTTTATTTATTCTGTGCCTTTTCAAACACCCTTAGTTTTGCACTTTTCGATCGTTTATTATTTTCCTGCTCTTCCTCGGTCGGAAGAATCGGCTTTCTTGAAATTACCTTTCCTTGTGATACCTTTCCGCATACACAGACCGGAAAGCCCGGTGGACAGGTACAGGGATTTTCATTCGTCTTAAAGCAGGATTTCACAATCCGATCCTCCAATGAGTGGAAGGTTATGATACATAATCTGCCGCCGGGTGATAATAGCCCGATCATATCCTGCAGTGTCTCCTTCAGTACTTCAAGCTCCCGGTTCAATTCAATCCTGATTGCCTGGAAGGTTCTCTTCGCGGGATGTCCTGTATTTACTCTCAATTTCATCGGTATTGCTGCCTTAATGGCTTCCACCAGTTCAAAGGTAGTCTCAATCGGCTTGTCCTGTCTCATCCTGACAATATGCTTTGCGATGTTCTTAGCGAAATTGTCTTCCCCGTAATCTCTGATGATGCGGTAAAGCTCCATCTCATCGTAACCGTTGATGATATCTTTTGCTGTCTTCGTATTCCGTGTATCCATCCTCATATCAAGCGGTGCGTCCTCCTTGTAGGAAAACCCACGCTCCGGTGTATCCAGCTGATAAGAGGAAACACCGAGATCGAGTAGGATACCATCCACCTGGTCAATCTGCAGCGAATGAAGAACCTGTCTCATATCGCAGTAGTTGCTTCTCACTATGGTAACTCTATCCTTAAATTCGTCCAGTCGCTTTCCGGCAGCTTCAATTGCTGCTTCATCCTGATCTATTCCGATCAGTCTTCCGGTTGTCAGCTGTTTTGCGATTTCATAGGAGTGGCCTCCGCCTCCCAGCGTACCATCCACATAGATCCCGTCCGGCCGAACCTTTAGGTTATCTATCGTTTCTTCCAATAATACTGATTTGTGTTCAAATGCCATAACGCCCTCCGGTATAAAGCTGTTTACCGCCTAGAAGCTGATTCCATACTGGGACATATGCTCTGCGATTGCATCCACATCATCATAGTCATTATTGTTCTCCCAGCGTTCCTTGCTCCAAATCTCTATCTTGTTCAGTACACCAACAAACACGATGTCTTTATCAAGTCCGGCACTTTCCCGAAGCTTTGCCGGTATCAGGATTCTTCCCTGTTTATCAGTCTCACATGCAGCAGCTTTGGCCATAAAGTAACGCTGCAGCTTTCTGGCTTCCTGCGTTCCCGGTAACTTAGAGAGTTCTGTTACGAAGTGTTGCCATTCTTCCTGGGGATATGCAAAAAGGCATCCGTCCAGACCCATGGTAATCACAAATTCGTCTCCAAGATCATCTCTGAATTTGGAGGGAATAATGATTCTTCCCTTGGTATCGATCGAATGATCAAATTCACCCATGAACATCTGGCTTCACCTTCTTCCTTCCTTCGTACCTTCTGAATGGCGAGCAAAGCAGTTCCATGGAATTTTCTATCACTTTCCACCACTTTCCACCACTTCTCTCCACTTATGTGTTTATTTTATATTAATTTAGGGAATATATCAAGTAATAAATTGAAAATAAAAGCTCACAAACCCTTATGAACTCTGGGTTTGTGAGCTTTTCTGATAACCAGTCACAATATCTTGTGTTTTTCCTGAAAATCGAACAAATTATGTCAAGATATAGGCAAAAAAGAAGGATTTAGGAAATTAGCCCTAAACCCTAATATTTACAGTGTCTTTTTCGTTATTTACGTCTTTTTTGACCGTTCATACTGACTCTCTTATAGATCAGATAGGCTCCTGCAATCAAAACCATTGCTCCTGACAACAGCTGGGAGACTGCAAAGGGGGTACCCCATAGGAAGAGCTGGTCCGTTCTTAAGCCTTCCATCCATACCCTGCCAAGGCCATATCCGACAACATACAGAAGGATGATCTCTCCGTCAAATTTCTTATGCTTCGTATAAAGCACAAGAAGTATCAGCAGGCACAGGTTCCAGAGAGACTCATACAGAAAGGTCGGATGTACCTGAATATATCTGGCTCCGTCAATCATCACTGCTTTATCCCTGATTTCAAGGATTCTCTCAAGAGCAGCCGGTTTCCCGGCATACATAGTCTGTAATCTGGACACCGGAGTGGATTCACGGAATACCCCGGACACATCGTTGACATTCAACTGCATGGCGAATAACCCGTTCGAATATTTTCCAAAGGCTTCCCGATTGAAGAAATTACCCCAACGCCCTATGATCTGTCCTGTGACCAAGCCGACACAACCGGTATCAACAAGCAGCCAGAAATTATACTTCTTAATTCTTGCAAAGATCACAGCGGCCAGAACCGCCGCAATAATTCCGCCGTAAATCGCAAGTCCGCCGGTTCGGAGGTTGAATACCGACAAAGGCCGATCCTTGAACTCATCCAAAGCAAAGATAACATAATATATTCTGGCTCCGATCACTGCCGCTACAATAGCCACCAGTGCAAAATCCAGATAAAACTCCGTACTTTGACCGGTGCGCTTCGCCATCCATTCAGCCATCAACCAGCCGCAAAGCATTCCGAAGCCTATGACCGCGCCATACAGTGCCACATAATATCCAAAGACATCAAAGCCCGAAGCAACATGATCTAAAGAGATTCCCAGATTAGGAAAATAAATATCTGATTCATATATGATCTTCACATTAACCACACTTTCCGAAAGACATCCCTATACCAGTCATTTTCCGTACAGGATGCTAAAGACGGTAAAACTGCCAAGTAGAGTATACCGGTTTCAAAAGAATGTTATACGTTGAAACGGAAAAGAACCACGTCGCCATCCTGAACAACATATTCCTTACCTTCCGAACGTACCAGACCTTTTTCTTTCGCAGCATTATAGTTACCGCACTCTATAAGATTGTGATAATTCACAATTTCAGCACGGATAAAGCCTCTTTCGAAATCAGAATGGATCTTTCCCGCAGCCTGTGGTGCCTTGGTGCCTACCTTGATGGTCCAGGCTCTGGTTTCCTTGGGTCCTGCGGTCAGATAACTGATCAATCCGAGGATATGATAGCTGGCTCTGATCAGCTTTTCCAATCCGGATTCCTTTAACCCGAGTTCCTCTAAAAACATACGTTTTTCGTCGTCTTCCAGTTCGGCTATCTCCTGTTCAATCTGCGCACAGATGACAAATGCCTCTGAAGCTTCTTCCTCTGCTATCTTGTGAACCTTTGCAACGTAATCATTGCCTGCACCGTCATCAGCAAGATCCTCTTCCTTGACATTTGCAGCGTAGATGACAGGTTTTGCTGTCAAAAGATTATAGCTGCCAAGTAACTCCTGTTCTTCCTCATCCTGAGGCTGGAAAGCTTTTGCCATTTTGCCTTCCTCCAGCAGTACCTTTAATCTTTCCTGCATTGCCAGTTCCTTGGCAAGGGCTTTATCATTTTTCGAACCCTTAATTGTCTTGGACATCCTGCGTTCCAGGATCTCCAGATCGGAAAAGATCAATTCCAGATTGATGGTCTCGATATCTCTTGCCGGATTAACAGAGCCATCCACATGAATCACGTTACTGTCATCAAAACAGCGTACTACATGAACGATAGCATCCACCTCACGGATATTGGATAAAAACTGGTTGCCCAGTCCCTCTCCCTTAGAAGCGCCTTTCACCAGACCGGCAATATCCACAAACTCGATGACTGCGGGTACGATTTTCTCGGAATGATATAAATCTCCCAACACCTGCAACCGTTCATCCGGAACGGGAACAATACCGATATTGGGATCTATGGTACAAAAAGGATAATTGGCAGATTCTGCGCCTGCCTTGGTTAAAGAATTAAAAAGTGTACTCTTGCCTACATTGGGTAAACCTACGATACCTAATTTCATTCGTGTATTCCTTCCTTACGATAAATTTCTGATAAAATTCTGCTATACGTTGCTGCAGATTAATCTCTTGTTTCCATGACTAGCAGTATTCCCTCACTAAATTCAACCCTACCGGTCTCATCTACGATTTCATTGCTGATCCCGAGACTGCTTCCTGCCGGCAGAATTATATGATCGAGAGGATAATAAAAGCCTTTGAGGGTCAATCCCCTAACGGTCTCCCCAAACGGAAGCAGGGATACGTAATCGCCGAATTGCTTTTCTTTTTCTATGATAAAGCTCTCCTTCTTCAGATAGAGCTTATTATTCTGGTCCAGGATAAATGCATCGATGCTTAATTGAAGCGGCAGCAGCAACAGATGAATATTCGCTATTGTATGATCCATCCGGCTTCCGGTTGCTCCGGCAAACATTATGCAGGAAGGCTCATGCATCAAGGCAAGCTCCAATGCAATCTGGGTATCCGTCTTATCCTTCTCCCTCGGAAAAGTCTCGATCGGCGTGGATTGCTTCTGATACCTGCTTAAGACCTCCTCCGGTACCGAATCGAAGTCTCCCACAATATAATCCAGCTTTACTTTCAGGCGGTCAGCCAATACAAGGCCGCTGTCTGCGGCGATGATCATGTTAAACTTCTCCTGTTCCAAGAGCTTTGAAAGAAAATCATCGTCTGTCCGTCCGCCGGTAATAATCAGAACCTTGTTATCCTTATTCATCATAACCATCTCCAGTCAATAATCAAGCCTCTTTTTCGTATCTTGAAAACACCTGATGGAAGCCCGCGATATTATTCCTGATATCACCTTTGAACACAGAGGTTCCGGAGACAATGACATTTGCACCGATATCAAGTGCCTTTGTCACATTATCCAGTGTAATTCCACCGTCAACCTCAATATCAAGCTTCAGCCCGCGAATCTTAATAAGTTCTCTTAATTCTCCAACCTTCCTTAGCGTATCCGGAATTAACGCCTGTCCGCCAAAGCCTGGATTCACTGTCATAATCAGTACCATATCCAGTTCACCCAGAATGTATTCGAGCACACTTAGTGGTGTGGCGGGATTCAAGGATACTCCTGCTTTCATACCCAGTTCTTTGATTCTGGCAACTGTCCTATGAAGATGTGTACAGGCCTCCGCATGTACTGTAATGATATCGACACCGGCCGCCTTAAAATCCTCAAGATAGCGTATCGGCTCTTCTATCATCAGATGAACATCAAAAATAAGCTTCGAATTCTTTCTGATCGAAGCTATCACTGGCATACCAAAGCTTATGCTGGGAACAAAATTACCGTCCATCACATCAATATGAAGATACTCCACTCCTGACTGTTCCACCAGCGCAACCTGTTCTCCCAGTCTGTTAAAATCAGCCGCCAGGATCGACGGGGCAAGATGTACCATAGTTTCCTCCATTCCTGTGTAAATCGCTCACACAGAGATTTTCCTCCATAAATGTTTTATGCATAAAAAAACCAAAAGCAGGGATAGAAAACACCCAAACATCATGTGATACAGGTGCAAGGCTCACAATCTAGTAGCGCTTCTGGTTCTTTAGTTCCTCATATAGGGTTACATAATTCTCATATCGAAGCCTGCTGATCCTATGCTCCTTCAGTGCTTCCTTCACAGCACAGCCCGGCTCGTTCAAATGATTACAACCGATAAAGCGGCACTCCGTCTCATATTCGTGAAATTCCACAAAATAGTCCTTCAGCTCCTCTTTCTCTATCTCGTCGATGTAGAGTGAACTGAAGCCGGGGGTATCCATAAGATACGTACCTTCTTCCACATAAATAAGTTCGGAATGTCTTGTCGTATGCTTTCCGCGCTTGATTTTCTCGCTGATATTGCCGGTCTCCATATTGGCACCCGGCTGGATCAGATTGATGAAGGTAGATTTCCCGACACCGGAAGGACCGGCAAGTACGGTAGTCTTCCCTTTCATCTTTTCATACAGCATCGAGATACCTTCTTTTTGCAGCATACTGGTAAAGACCACCTCATATCCGCAAAGGCGGTAGGTATCACGAAGTAATGCAATCTCGCCTTCCGTCACGATATCCATCTTATTGAAGCAGACAATAGTCTTTACCTGCTGCTTCTGCATCATAATCAGGAATCGGTCTAGTAGATTTAAATTCGGATCAGGCTCCGCTGCTGCGAATATCACCATAGCTTGGTCGACATTTGCAACAGCAGGCCGTATCAATTCATTTTTTCTCGGTAAAATCCGGGTAATCATTCCATTCCCCGCCGGCTGCTCTTCGGTATCTATCACTACATCATCACCAACGAGAGGTTTTATTTTCTGATTACGGAAAATCCCCTTTGCCTTGCATTCATAAATCATGCCTGTCATTGGTACATGTACATAATAAAAACCTGCAATCCCTTTGATAATCTTACCTTCCAAGCTAATCCTCCACAGGGGTAAATTCTACTGTCCAGGTGGTCTCAGTATCACCGGGTGCGATAAAGAGTGCTCCGTCTACATACATTCTTACAGTGCCCACACTGGAGCTATCACTTACAATATCTGTTACAGTATAAGGGAAATCAGTATTGGAAAGAGGTCCTTCAAAGATTGGTGTCAAATTCCCATTCTGTTCCATCTCTAGTACGATATCCGCATCCTCACTTCCGTTATAATCAAAAGGATTGACATCGATGGTCACCGAACCGCTGTACATCTGGTTAGCAGCCTTTAATCCTGAGCTTACAATAATATCGATAACCGTACCCGAGTCTACCTTTTGTCCGGCAGTGTTGCTCTGATAGGTTACGATACCCTTCTTATAGGTATCGGACGTCTCATAGGATACAGTACCCTTGACCAGACCTTCCTTTGTCAAAGCTGATGTCGCGTCCTTCTCTGACAATCCAATCAGATTCGGTACTGTGGATTGCTTATTTTCAGGACCAGAGCTTACGGATACCGTTACAGTATCACCGCTTTTCGCCGTGGTCTGCCTTGCGGGATTGGTCTCGATGACACGTCCCATCTCTATCTCATCGCTGGCTACATATTCATGCTTCAGCTTTAATCCAAGTTCTGTCAGCTTCTTATCTGCCTGCTCTTCTGTAAGACCATAGACATTCGGTATCTCGAAGGCTTCCGCTCCTAAGCTGATCGTCAGAAGCACGACAGAGGAATCCTCTACCTGATTTCCCGCCTGAGGATACTGCTGCATTACCTTACCCTCTTCTATCGTATCGGAATACTCTTCCGTATATCTCACGTCCGCCTTGGCCGCCAGAGCTTTGATCGTGGCCTCCGCGTCCACTTTGGTAAGACCGATTACAGCGGGTACCTCGTAAACCACAGCATCCGGACCGGGTGTAGGAACACCGGAAATATCCGGAGAGGGTGAGATACTCGTTTCAATTCCCGGATTGTCTCCGGGATCCTTCTTGCTTCCTCTGGTAGAGATAAACCAGATTACGGAACCGATTATCAGGACAGCAAGTATTACGATGGCAACAATGCTCCCTACCATGAACATCTTCTCCACCTTACTGTCTACCGTATCAAGGTCTTCATCCTCGTCTTCTGCCATTTTTTTGGTCTGAAGACTCCTTGTATCACGAAGATCCTCATCCATATATACTCCGCTTTTAATTTTCCCCAAATCATCAGAAATATTTATCGTAGGCGAATCACTGGATACAAATGCGGGAATCTGGACAAAATCGCCGTCCGGATTGGAAATTGCCCGCTTCAAATCAGCGATCAGCTCGGAAGCAGAATGATATCTTCTCTCCGGTCTTTTCTGCATACATTTCTGAACAATCTTATCCACACTGACAGGGATCTCGGGATCCAGCTCACGCAGAGGCATTGCTTCCCCCTGAATGTGG
>JAEZLY010000145.1 GCA_023414985.1 Bacillota bacterium
CCACAGTACAATCCAGCGAAACTGCCATATCATTAATGATCCGGTCATTCATATGCTTACGGTTAGAAGTGATAACCTCGAGCTTTTTGTAGAAGGATTCTGCATCCAGAAACTTAAGCAATACTGAGTTGACACCGTTCTCCTCTATCATTGGGTTCGGAACTTCCACTACCTCATCTCTATTTTCTTTAGGTAAAGCTTCTTCCTGCCGGACTTCGTTAGCTTCTGCCACCGGTACATCCGGATGCTGTACTTCCTGAATTGGATTAGTCGGCTCAGGCTTAGTTCCGATCAGTCCATTCGTACTCTCTTCCTTCAGATTTTTCAACTCGAAGCGGTATCTTTGAGTCACCTCCGGATATTTCACATGATCCACTTCACTCAAAAAGCTCTCCATTGTTCTGATATAAGTCTTGAACTCCCCATATAATGCCTGATAGACCACCATGGCTTCCCCTGTCTCGGCATCAAAGCCTAAGGTTATGATCTGATACAGCTTGTTCTTAAAATGATTATAAATCTGCCCAGGCTGAGGCACTCTATCCTTCTCCATATCCTCTGTCCTTCCTTCTTAATAAACTGCCGGTTACGATAGTCGATTCACCTTACTCCACCGGTTCCGAAAAACATATTTATGTACGAAAATAGTGGTCCGGCTATTTCTATCGAACCACTATTATTTCTTCTTTTCTTACGTATATAATTATTCTACTGACAGGACATAGTAATAGATCGGCTGGCCGCCGTAATGAACCTCAACATCCAGGTTCGGATAAGCTTCCATGATCTCCTCAGCCAGTTCATTGGCTTCGCCTTCACTGATCTCCTCGCCGTAATATAAACTGATCAATTCTGCATCGTCATCCGTTAGGTTCTGTATCAGTTCAAAGGTAGTGGCCTTAATCTCGTCACCGACCGCCAGTATTGTCTTATCACCGATGCCCATAATATTGCCCTGCTTGATTTCCTTGCCGTCAATGCTGGTATCTCTTACTGCATAAGTAACCTGGCCGGATTTCACCTTTTTCATCTCTTCCGCCATTCTTGCGGCATTATCTTCAGGGGATTTATCATATACGAAATTAATCACTGCTGTAATACCCTGAGGAACCGTCTTCGAAGGGATGACATAAATATTCTTATCCTCAGTCAAATGCTTTGCCTGCTCGGCAGCAAGAATGATATTGCCATTATTCGGTAGAATAAAGATATTATCCGCATTTACCTCGTTGATAGCATTCAACATATCCTCCGTACTGGGATTCATGGTCTGCCCGCCTTTAATGATATAATCAACGCCTAATCCCGTAAATATCTCATCCAATCCGTCTCCCATGGAAACTGCGATAAAACCAGCCTTCTTTCTCGGCTTATTCTGAGTTGCTGGCTTACCCTCCGGAGTCTTCGCTGCTTCTTCCTTCTTCGGAGCTGCTGTCTCTGAAGTCAGGTTCAGTCTTTCATTGTGCTCCTCACGCATATTATCAATCTTCATTCGTGTCAATGAGCCATACGTCAACGCCTTCTGAATTGCCAAACCGGGGTCATTCGTATGTACATGAACCTTCACGATATCATCATCTGACACAACGACAATCGAATCACCGATGGATTCAAGATATCCCTTGAACTCATTCTCGGTGTGCATATTATATTCCTTCTCAACCATAATGATAAATTCCGTACAATAACCGAATTTGATATCATCTGTCGAGATTCTTTCTCTTGTAACTCCACCGGATATCTCATTGGTGGTGATGTTAGCAAAGGAGATTTCTTTTCCAAGCAGTGCATCATATGCTCCCTTAACGATCTCGAGCAATCCCTGACCGCCGGAGTCTACAACACCGGCCTCTTTTAATACCGGTAATAGTTCAGGTGTATTTTCAAGTACTGTTTCCATATGTGCAATCACCTCACGGCCAAAAACCACCAAGTCATCCGTTTCGGACACCAAATGTAATGCTTTCTCAGCCGCTCCTCGGGCAACGGTTAAAATCGTTCCTTCCTTCGGCTTCATAACAGCACGGTAAGCTGTTTCTACAGCTTTCTGGATCGCATTGGTCATGACGGTTACATTGATTTCTTTATAATCCTTTATTTCCTTTGTAAAGCCTCTGAACAGCTGGGAGAGGATTACTCCCGAATTGCCTCTTGCACCACGAAGGGAACCGCCCGATATTGCCTTTGCTAACTCCTCAACAGATGGATTTTGGAGCGCATTGACTTCCTTTACAGCGGACATAATGGTTAATGTCATGTTGGTACCAGTATCACCATCGGGCACCGGAAATACATTCAATTCATTAATAAATTCTTTTTTCGCTTCTATACTTGCGGCTCCGGCAAGAAACATCTTTTTCAGAGTTGTCGCATCTATCGTTTTAATAACCACTGGTTCTTCCTCCTTAAACGTTGGTAATCTCAGACTTTAGTTGATAATTCGAGGGCTAGAGACTTGCTTTTTAGTCTATAACTCTTACACCCTCAACGAAAATATTAATCTTCTTTACTTCAAGTCCTGAGAATTCCTCAACATTATATTTCACATTGCTGATCAAATTATCAGCAACCGCAGAAATGCTTACGCCATAGGAAACGATAATATGCAGGTCAATCGTAATTTTATTTTCTTCCAGTGTTACGTTAACACCGTGGCTTAAATTATCCCGCTTCAAGAGCTTTACGATGCCATCTTTCATATTTACGGAGGCCATACCGACTACACCAAAGCATTCTACAGCCGAGGCTCCGGCATATTTCGCTAAAACATCGTTATCTATCAAAATCTCACCGTTTTGAGTATTCATATGTCCTTTCATATTAACCCTCCTATCATTCCTTTATGCTAATTTATATCTAGTTCTATTATAACTGCTATTTCTATTTTTGCAAAGCAAAGCTTATTATTCTGACTCATATTTAGTATACCCTCAAATTAAGGGTTTACCCTGTAATTAAAGGTAATCCTGTTTTTCAGGACAGCCCTGTTTTTAGGTAATACTATTAGGATTTACTCCAATGCCTGAGATAACCGCCTCATCTTCTGCATACTATATATTACTATGAATTATGAATTGATGTGCATTCATATAAGTATTGCGAGGAGGTCATCCTATGAAAAGAATGATCGGTTTTATCCTATTCTGGATTGCCATCGGTATGACAATCATGCTTTTCATTACAAATGGAATATTGGCGATATGTATTATCATTCTCTGCCTTCTGTTAGGTTACAATTTATTTTGCTGTTGAAGGTCTATGTAAATGATTACCGAGGCTTACCGAAAGAATAAAAAAAAGTGGGTGTCAAGATCCCCTGACACCCATCATTTTCTTTATGCGCGTTCTACTTTACCGGATCTAAGACAGGATGTACATACATACATTTTTCTTGCTGCACCGTTAACGTTAACCTTAACAGATTTCACATTTGATTTCCACATCTTATTAGATCTTCTATGAGAATGACTCACAGCGATTCCAAAGTGAGC
>JAEZLY010000251.1 GCA_023414985.1 Bacillota bacterium
ATTGAATCCAGAGTACACGGCTCCAGAGGAATTCCCGGAGACTGGCGTCAGGAGAAGGAACACGGCGGCGGCATGATCCTGGATTGGGGAGTACATCTATTGGATCAGCTGCTTCAAATGATGGGTGATGCCAAGCTCAAGAAGGTTTATGCCAATGTGACCAACATTACCAATACCATGGTTGATGATGGCTTTACCACACATTTAAGCTTTGACAACGGTGTGGAGGCTTTGGTTGAGGTAGGAACCAGTAACTTTATCTCACTGCCCAGATGGTATATGATCGGTCAGAACGGTACAGCCATCATAGAAGATTGGGATATGAAGGGGAAAATCGTACGTGCCGCAGGTAAGGATGAGAAGGATGTGGTTCCTGTCCGTACCGCAGCAGGATTGACTAAGACGATGGCACCCAGACGTGAGGATACAATCATTACTGAAGCGCTTCCGATTGTGAAAAGTGACATCAGAGATTTTTACCGTAATGTGATGAAAACGATTGCAGGAGAAGAAGTTCAGAAGATTAAGCTCCCTGAAGTTATGCGGGTTATGAAGCTGATGGAAGCAATCTTTGAATCCTCTGAGAAAAAGAAGGTAGTTGACTTCGAGTAATAATTCTATAGAAATCAATGCTATTCCTTGATTTAGAGGAAACTCTGCCAGAGTAGCAGGATATGAGAAGGGAGTATAAATATGAAGACTTTACCGGTTGCATTACAGGTTTATTCTATTCGCGAGGACGCACAACAGGATTTCGCGAAAGCAATGCAGGAAGTAAAACAAATGGGTTATGACGGTGTTGAGCTGGCGGGGTTATACGGACATACACCGGAGGAAATCCGTGATATTTTGAAGAATGTCGGTCTGGTTCCGATTTCTGCCCATGTGGCTTACCAGGAAATCATGGAGAATATCGAGAATACAATACACAAATACGCAGTAATTGGCTGCCGTTTTGTAGCAATTCCGTATCTTCTGGAGCAGGATCGTTACGGTTCGAAGTCCTATGAAGAATTCTTAAAAAATATTCCGGCTATCGCAGAGGCATGTAAGAAGGAAGGAATCACCTTACTTTATCATAATCATGACTTTGAATTTAAGAAAACCACGGAAGGCCGCTATGTTCTTGACGCACTGTATCAGTCCTTTTCAAAGGAGCAGCTTCAGGTAGAGCTGGATACCTGCTGGACCAAGATCGCAGGAGAAGATCCTGCCGTTTATATGAAGAAGTATGCAGGCAGATTACCTGTAGTACATCTGAAGGATTACTTAAGTACTGATCCGGTGGTATTCAGTGCCGTCGGACATGGGGTACAGGATATGCCATCTATACTAGAGCAGTCAATCAATGGCGGAAGTCAGTGGGTGGTTGTTGAACAGGACAGCCATACGAAATATACGGCTATGGAAGATGCTCGCATCAGCAGAGAGTATTTAAAGGGCTTAGGCTGGTAAAATAATATAAATAAAGCTTAATGACAGCTGATATTACTGATAACTATAAAATGATATGGAGGATTCGTAAATGAGAAAGGTAAAAGTAGGAATTGTAGGCTGCGGCGGTATTGCAAACCAAAAACATCTGCCCGCAATCCAGAAGAACGGAAATTATGAGATTATCGCATTCTGCGATATTGATGAGGCGAAAGCCGTAGCAGCAAAGGAGAAATTCGGTACCGCGGATGCCCGTGTCTATACCGATTACACCGAGCTGGTAAAGGAAAAGGATATAGAGGCAGTATATGTCCTGACTCCGAATAAGTCCCATGCAGCCATTTCTATCGCTGCAATGAAAGCCGGAAAACATGTTATGTGTGAGAAGCCCATGGCAAAATCCTATGCAGATGCCAAGCTGATGCTGGAAACTGCGAAGGAGACAGGAAAACTGCTCACCATAGGATATCAGAATCGTTATCGTCAGGATTCTCTTTACTTAAAGAGAGCCTGTGAGAATGGTGATCTTGGTGAGATCTACTATGCACGCGCACATGCAGTCAGAAGACGTGCAGTTCCGACCTGGGGTGTATTCTTAAATGAAGAAGAGCAGGGCGGCGGTCCGTTAATCGATATCGGTACCCATGCACTTGATTTGACACTCTGGATGATGGACAATTATGAGCCGGAATCCGTAACCGGCTCCGTATACCGTAAGCTTGCTGAGCAGAAGGAGCAGGGCAATGCATTCGGCGAATGGGATCCGAAGAAATTCACCGTAGAGGATTCTGCATTCGGTTTTGTGAAAATGAAGAATGGTGCTACCATCCATCTGGAATCCTCCTGGGCATTGAATACCCTTGAGGTGGATGAAGCAAAGACAAGCTTATGCGGAACCAAGGCAGGAGCAGATATGAAGGACAGTCTTCGTATCAACCGCGTTCAGTATAACAAGCAGTTAGTAGAAAAGCCCGACTTAAGGGCCGGCGGAGTAGCATTCTTCACAGGTATTAGCGAGGAGGCTCCGGATGTCGAGCAGAAAGTATTCTATGAAGCAATTACCGAAGGCAAACCACTGGTGGTTAAGCCGGAACAGGCAATCGCTGTTACCAGAATTCTGGAAGCAATCTATGAATCAGCCCGCACCGGTAAGACAGTATATTTTGATTAATTAGGAAAACAATTTTTCCCTTGACAAAATATTCTTTTTATCATACTATGTGCCATAGAAGTAATTTACCTAATATCAATCAAAGGTTTATCAATCTGGAGGAAACAATGGTTACCACTCTTAAATGGATCAAATTTGAAGCTATTATGACAGCAATTTCACCGATTAAGGGGATAAGTGCGTCCAAATTTCATAGCTTCAGACAGAATCCTATAAGTTGGTTGGAGATTTCGTAAACCGTCAGAATAAACTGATCTATGAAACCCAAGGCTTATTGGCCTTGGGTTTTTTTATGCTATTGGAAAGTTCTTCGAACTTACCTATAGCATAAAAAAACCCACCGGGCAGGATGCGCACGCCGCTTAATCGGAAGATAGCCGCAAGCGGCTACGCGGCGGCGCGAGAAAATGTGCCAAGGCACATTCTATGCTATGTCCTCCCGGAAGCTATGTACAAAGACCGGTACGCATCTGGTGGGTGGGAAAAGACAGTAATACCAGGCGGTATGATAGATAAATGATTTTTTATAATTTGATTATGAAAGAAAGATAATTGGAGGCTATATAGATGATAGAATTAAGTGTAAATGGACTGACGAAGTTCTACGGAGCAAATAAAATATTTGAAAATATATCGTTTGAAATCAAGACCGGCGAACGAATCGGATTAATCGGCCAGAATGGCAGCGGAAAGACGACCATCATGAAGGTACTGATGGGAAAGGAGGATTATCAGAATGGTGAGATCAGTCTGAGAAAAGGAAACCGGGTAGGATATCTGGATCAGATACCGGTTTATGATCAGGAAATCAGTGTTGTGGATGTCTTAAGGATGGCTTTTGAACAGGTATACTCCCTGAAGCTTCAGATGGAGGAACTGGAAGAGAAGATGGCTTGTACCTCAGGGGAAGAGCTCGATAGGGCAGTGGAACGATATGCAAAGCTGTGCGAGCAATTTGAATTCCTCCATGGGTATGAGATTGAGACGAAGCTGGATAAAATCACGGAGGGACTGATGATCACCCGTCAGATGAGAACTCAGTTTTTTGAAAAACTGAGCGGCGGTGAAAAGACGCGGGTGATTCTGGCTAAAATACTTTTGGAGGAGCCGGATATCCTGCTTCTGGATGAACCTACCAACCATCTGGATCTGGTGACAATCGAATGGCTGGAGGGCTTCTTAAAGGAATATAAAGGTGCGGTACTGATCATCTCCCATGACAGATATTTTCTGGATAGTGTGGTGGATCGAATCACTGAGTTGTCCAGTGATCATATCGAGTCTTATCTGGGTAATTACAGCTACTATGTTGTTGAAAAGGAGCGCAGGTTCCTGATAGAGATGAAAAACTATGAGAATCAGCAGAAGAAGATAGAGCGTATGGAGAATCAGATTGAACGCTACAGAATCTGGGGTGTGATGCGCGACAGCGAGAAAATGTTCAAGCGTGCCAAGGAACTGGAGAAGAGGCTGGAAAAGATTGAAGTGATGAAACGACCTGTATTCGAGCAGCGCAAAATCCGTCTGAACCAGAGTACAGCAGGGCGGTCAGGTAAGATGGTATTAGAGGTAAAGGACTTATGTAAGGACTTTGACGGAAGCAGGCTGCTTTCCGAAGTCAATTTTCAGTTACTTTACCAGGACAGTGCCTGTATTATCGGAGAAAACGGCAGCGGAAAGTCTACGCTTTTAAAGCTGATTCTCGGAGAACTGGAACCGGAGGAGGGTGTGATCAGACTCGGGGCTCAGGTGGTCATCGGCTATCTGCCGCAACAGGTGATCTATCCCGATGAGGAGCAGACGGTACTCGAATACTTTGCCGGCCTTCATAACCTGACAGGAGGTGCCGCCCGTGCCCAACTGGCTAAGGTACTGTTCTGCAATGAGGATGTGAACAAAAAGATCAAATTCCTATCGGGTGGTGAGAAGAGCAGACTGAGATTATGCTCCTTAACCTTTACCGGGGTGAATTTTTTAATCCTTGACGAACCGACCAATCATCTGGATGTAGACTCCAGAGAGGTTCTGGAGGAAACCCTCTCCGAGTTTGAAGGGACCTTGCTTATGGTATCCCACGACAGATATTTTATCTCGAAGCTTGCAGACAGGGTGATTTCGATTGAGAATGGTACTGCGGTTACCTTTGACGGGGATTACGAATATTATCAGACGGAGCATAGAAAGCTGATGGAAAGGCAGAAGGCGGAACCGCTCACAGTCAATGTCCAACAGAAGGGAAAGGCCGATATTACCAGTCCTCGTAAGAACACTATTTCTGAGAAATCAACCAGAACGACAGAAAACCGTAGAGAACCTATCACAGGCAAAGAGGGTATAACAGGAGACAGAAAGAAAAACACCTACAATCTGGAACGTTCGGAACAGCAGATCGAAGAGGTCGAAGGAAAGCTGATGAAACTTAAGTCTCTGATGGAGCTCCACAGCTCGGACAGTATTCGGTTAAATGAGCTGTTTGAAGAAAGATTGAAGCTGGAGGCAGAACTGGAAGAAGCCTATCACCAATGGGGTGAGTTACAGCTGCTTACAGAATAGCAGGCTTGATAAAGGCGGATCGGAAGCTTCGGAATGAAATAAAGATGGATTTTTATCAGCATTGGTTGTATAATCTTTTTCGTACGATTTTTACAGATGGAGGCAATTTTGAAGACACAGGATTTTTATTATGATTTACCCGAAGAATTAATAGCACAGGATCCCCTTGAAGATCGTTCCGGCTCAAGATTAATGGTACTTGATAAGCAGACCGGTGCGATAGAGCATAAAATATTCCGACAGCTTACGCAGTATCTGCGCCCTGAGGACTGCCTCGTGATAAATAATACGAAGGTTATTCCGGCACGTCTGATCGGAGAGAAGCTGCATGATACCGAAGCTGGGACAGGAGCTAGATGTAAGGCCGGAGAGACGCAGGCTACGGTTCCGGGTGCCAGAATCGAACTATTATTGCTGAAGCGCAGGGAAAATGATGTATGGGAGACCCTGGTCAAACCTGGCAAGAAAGCAAAACCAGGTACAAAAATAAACTTTGGAGAAGGTCTTCTGACCGGTGAAATTATTGATATACTCGAGGAAGGAAATCGCCTTGTCAAGTTCACCTATCAAGGTATCTTTGAGGAAATACTGGATCAATTGGGGCAGATGCCGCTCCCGCCCTATATTACCCATGAATTGGCAGATAAGAACCGGTATCAGACAGTATATGCGAAATATGAAGGCTCGGCAGCAGCACCTACGGCAGGACTGCATTTTACGAAGGAGCTGCTGGCTGAGATTGAAGAGATGGGGATACAGATTGCTAATGTGACGCTGCATGTTGGGCTCGGAACCTTCCGACCCGTAAAGGTAGAGAATGTACTGGAGCACCATATGCATTCGGAATTCTATCAGATTACGGAAGAAGTGGCAGCAGTCATTAATGAGACAAAGAAGAGAGGCGGTCGTGTCATTTGCGTTGGTACCACCAGCTGCAGAACCGTAGAATCGGCTGCTGATGATAATGGAATCGTACACGCGGGTAGTGGGGATACCTCGATCTTTATTTATCCGGGTTATCGATTTAAGGTTCTGGATGCATTGATTACCAACTTCCACCTTCCGGAGTCCACCTTGATGATGCTGGTATCTGCTCTTGCAGGACGTGATCACATCATGAAGGCTTATGAAACAGCAGTGCAGGAGAGGTATCGTTTCTTCAGTTTTGGTGACGCGATGCTGATTCATTAAAAAATTAAACACATAACCGTAAGTACTATCATATGATATGGGTATATAATTAATGAAATTAATATCGTCAGAAAAGATTGCAGAAAAATTTTAAAAATAACTATTGCATTTTAAAAAAAAGTATGATAGACTCTCGTTTATAAATTTAATAACAACGACAACGAAGTCAAAGCAAATTACTTGCTTTGACTTTTCTTGTTACCGACAAAGAGGTCAAAACAGTATTTACTGTTTTGACTATTTTATTTTTAAGACAATGAAGTCAAGGCAGTTTTTGCTTTGACTTCTTCTTGTTTTTGACAAAGGGGTCAAAGCAGAAATGCTTTGGCCCCTTCCCTCTTTCATAATCAATAGTTTAATATCGGACGATGATGTCAGGGCTGTTATAACCCTGGCATTTTCTATTTCAGACAAAGGAGTCAAGGCTATTTTGCCTTGACCTTTTTTATTTATGACAAAGAAGTCAGAGCAAAATATGCTTTGACTTTTTATAAGATGCCATTTACAGGAATAGGAGGTGGGAGTATGAAGAAACAGATCTCTAAGCTGGTGGAGGAACAACATAAGAGATTAATTGTGTATGCCCTTTATGCCGGAGTACTTGTCATATTGTTTTTAGGACTTTTCTTTTGTGCCTTCAGCGTTATGAACAATATTCACCTGCAAGTACTAAGTGCATCAGTGCCCGGTATTGTATTCGGCCTGTTGGTTGTTTATTTTGGCATCAGGTTTTATTTTCAAGTAACTGATTTCAGAACGGAGTTAATGAAAAATCATTATGTTTTCAGCTGGGATAATTTTAGGAGAAAAAAGATGGCTCAGGGAAAGAAAAAATTATAATAAATGGAGGTAATACTATGAAAAAATCAGGTAAACTAATCGGAATCCTGGCTTTACTCGCACTACTGGCGATCGGGCTGGCGATGGCATTCTCGAATCCGGGCGGCTCCGACCCGACCGGCGCTTCCTATGTTGCAACCACAGGCTCAGAAACACTGAATGACGTTGCAACTACAGCGAACAAAGCTTATTACGGAGCAAATTACACTTGGATCATGATCACGGGCTTCATGGTATTCTTCTTCCAGTGCGGCTTTGCAATGGTCGAGACCGGCTTCTGCCGTGGTAAGAACGCAGCACATACGATGACGATGAATTTCATGGTATTCCTTGTGGGAGCTGTAGGATACTTCCTGACTGGCTTCGCATTGCAATTTGGCGGAAGCGGTGGCGCTGCAGGACTTGGCGGTGGCGGAGCAGCGCTAGATTCCATGGTTTCTATTCCGGGGCTAGGCGGTATCTTCGGATATAAAGGTTTTATGCTGAACGGACTGGGAGTATATGATCCTGGAATTTATGCATTGTTCTTCTTCCAGATGGTGTTCATGGATACGACTGTAACCATCCCTACAGGAGCAATGGCGGAACGAGTCAAATATTCCGCAGTAATTATCACTTCCTTCTTCATTTCAATGTTCTTATATCCAATGTTCGGTAATTGGGTATGGGGCGGCGGTTGGTTGGCATCACTCGGTAAAAACTTTGGTTTGGGTCATGGAGTTGTAGATTTTGCTGGGTCTGCTGTAGTACATTCCATGGGTGGTATGTTGGCTTTGGCGGGTGCGATAGCAATCGGACCAAGAATTGGTAAGTTCAAGAAAGACGGTACGACAAGGGCATTTCCCGGACATAATATCCCGATGGCGATCATCGGAACCATTGTCTTGTTCTTCTGCTGGTTCTCCTTTAATGCAGGCTCGACATTGAATTCATCTGATTTCAGACTTTCCGTCGTAGCTACCAATACAATGATTGCCGGAGCAATCGGTGGTCTTGTGGCTATGTTCTATATGTGGATCAAATTTGGCAAGCCCGATCCATCTATGACAGCAAACGGTGCACTTGCAGGATTGGTTGCGATTACCGCACCCTGTGCCTTTGTTAACGCATCTTCAGCCTTTGTCATAGGCTTAATAGGAGGTATCTTGGTCTGTGTCGCAGTACCGTTTGTAGAAAACAAATTAAAGCTGGATGATCCTGTAGGTGCTATTTCCGTACACTGTGTCAATGGTTTATGGGGCGTTCTGTCCCTGGGTCTGTTCTCGGATGGGTCGTATGGGGATGGGCTAAATGGAGTTTCAGGAGGAGTTACGGGCTTATTATATGGTGATGCATCACAGTTTCTGGCACAGGTAATCGCAGTAGTAGTCCTTTTTGTATGGGGCTTTGGGGTATCCTTTATCTTCTTCAAAATATTAGATAAAGTATGGGGTCTTAGAGTTTCACCTGAAATCGAGCTGGACGGTCTTGATATTCCTGAGATGGGTGTCCTGGCGTATCCGGATCAGGCTTTGATCAAGAGTGAACTTGACTATGAATCAGCAGATAATATGCCAATCAAACAGCTGGCAAGATTTTATAAGAAATAATCATGTTCTTTTAATAATCTGGTAAATTGCAGTATAATAGATTATAACGATCTGATATCCTAAAATAGAGAGGAAGGTAATAATATGAAAAAGCTTGAGATTATCATTAAGCCGGAAAGATTAGAGGATTTAAAGAAAATCCTGAATGAATGCCAGGCAAATGGACTTATGATAACTAATATTATGGGTTATGGCAAACAAAAAGGTTATGTGAATATCTATCGGGGAACAGAATATCATGTAAACCTTTTACCGAAGGTAAAGGTAGAAACAGTAGTATTACCGGAGGTAGCTGAGAAGATTATAGATAGAGTAGTAAAGGAGATTACCACCGGTAATGTCGGAGACGGCAAGATATTTATCTACGATGTAGAGGATGTCGTCAGAATCAGAACCGGTGAACGGGGTCACGAGGCTCTGTAGCAAAAGCTTATTAATAAAATATAATCAGGGAGATTATTCCGCAGGATAAACAAAGACTCAGATCGATGTTTTGCGGAATAATCTCCCTGATTTTTTAATTCATAGGAAATTGCGTCCTATGAATTAAAAAGCCCACCGGGCAGGATGCTCACGCCGCTTAATCGGAAGATAGCCGCAAGCGGCTACGCGGCGGCGCGAGAATTTCCAAGGCACATTCTTTATTCTAATATAGCAATAATATGATACATAGAGGAACGAAACGTGATATAATCCAAGCAAAGAAGATTAGTAAGATAAAAAGGGAATATGATGTCAAAAGGATATATCATAAAACGATGTGGTCAACATTACATAGAGGAGAGTGGAGTAGATGCTGTTTCGAAGATTTGGACAGGAGGGCAGACCGGTTATCATCCTGCTGCATGGAGGCGGGTTATCAGACTGGTCTCTGACGGAAGTTGTTGCACTGTTGAGTCAGCAATATCTTGTGATTACACCGATTATTGATGGACATGGAGAGGATGGGAAGACGACCTTTCTTAGCATTGAGGATTCAGCCCGTAAGCTGATCAATTATATTGATACGGAATGCAACGGTCGGGTAGAAGTAATCGGAGGTTTATCTCTGGGAGCACAGATTACAGTGGAGGTCTTATCACAGCGTTCCGATATAACCGAATACGCGGTGATTGAAAGTGCTTTGGTTTATCCGATCAGAGGCACGAAGACTCTTGCTGTTCCGACCTATAAGCTTTGCTACGGACTGATCAGCCAAAGATGGTTCGCTAAAATGCAGGCAAAGACTTTGATGGTACCTGAGAATAGGTTTGAGCAATATTTTATGGATAGCTGCAGGACTTCCAGAGAATCCTTAATCAATATCACGTTGAGTAACGGGACCTACCGGATAAAGGAAGGTATCCGGAATACAGGAGCGAAAGCCTTGATTCTGGTTGGAGGAAAGGAACTAGGAATTATGCGTAGGTCGGCAGATAAGCTGAAGGAATACATTCCGGAGAACGAACTATATGTTGCGGAGGGAATGAAGCACGGAGAACTCAGCTTGATGCATCCGGATCAGTATGTGAAGCTGCTAACAGATTTTATGGAACAATGATAAATTTCAATAAGTGCCAAATAATATAGTCAGGGGGAGAAGCAGATGAGTGGTAATAGGTTGGAGTATGGGGTACAGAAGAATTTTTCGGTTTTTGAAGATACGATGGTAGAGAACACCTGGCAGGAAGTACAGGCAGGAGCTGACCGGAAGGCGATCGTCCTCCTGCCGATCGGAATTGTGGAGGGTCATGGGCCGCATCTGGATCTATCGGCCGACTTCTACCTCAGTACCTTGAACTGCAGATACTTGAAGCAGGAGCTAGAGGCCAGAGGGGTGGAAGCAATGATCGCACCACCTTTTTATTGGGGCATCAGTAAGGATGTAGCAAGTTATGCGGGTACCTTCTCCGTAAGGCCTGAGACTATGAAAAGTCTTCTTATGGATATCTTTACTTCCTTGAGAAGTTGGGGGTTTCGTAGAGTCTTTGTCCAAAATGCGCACGGTGACCCGACGCACATTGATATGATAAAAGCCGCAATAGCCGAGGCGAATGGAACACCTGATTTCAGAGTTTATTTTATGTGGGAATTGGGGATAGAAGTGGAACATACTATTTCATTTCCGCAGATGAGGGAGGACCGCTATCAGCCTGATTATCACGCCGGGGCAATCGAGACGGCGCAGATGGCAGCCTTTTTCCCGGAGAAGGTCCGCGGAGAAGTCGCAATGACCTTAAAGCCTCAGGATACCTTTCATCCGTTGGCTTACTGTGGTGATCCTGCAAGCTATGAGCTGGAATTTAATATTCAGGAGTTCAGCTCCGCCGATGCAAAGCTGGACGCGCTCAGAATAGAAGCTTTACTGAATAGGGATGGCAGATAATAAATAAGAGAGTGGATCCGACCCGGAAAATGGGGCCTGAAGCCACTCTCTTTTCAATTCAATAAAGATTGATCAGTTCTTTTATCAGTTAATCTAATCGAAAGCTTACTTTGACATTTTGGTAAGGATGCTTCTTGCAACACTGATTCCGTTGGCAGATGCCTGCTGTAAGCCTCTGGTTACGGCTGCTCCGTCACCGATGGCACGAAGTCCTTCAATACTTGTCTCAAAATCGGTATTTACCACTACCTTGTTGGAATAGAATTTTACCTCTACTCCGTATAGAAGAGTCTCGTCGCTGGCGATACCCGGGGTTACCTTATCGAGTGCGAGGATCATTTCCTTGATATCCACCATAATTCTATGGGGGAATACCAGGGATAAATCTCCGGGAATTGCATCCTTTAAGGTAGGGATCAGATTATTTCTACATAGACGTTCTTCCGTGGTTCTTCTGCCTCTCTGGAAATCACCGAAGGTCTGTACCAGGATTCTGCCGCCGCAGAGCATGTTGCTTAATTGGGCGATATGCTTACCATACTCAATCGGTGTCTTGAAGGGCTTCGTAAAGTTCTTGGATACCAGGATGGCAAAGTTGGTGTTGTTAGTCTTGAATTCTTTGGATTTATAAGCATGTCCGTTGACAACAGCCAGGTTGTTCTCGTAATATTCTGTTGCTACCTCTCCGGAAGGATTGGTACAGAAGGTACGAACCTTGTCGTCAAAGGTAGGAGTATAATAGACTAATTTTGCTTCATAGAGGTTCTTGTTCAGGAACTCCATGACCTCGTCACGAACCTCGACTCTGACACCAATATCAACTGTGCCGACCTTTGTCTCGATGCCATGCTCCTTGCAGATCTGGTTGAACCAGTCGGAGCCTTCGCGGCCGATGGCAGATACGATTTCTTCAGCAAGATAGGTTTCTCCCTTGGAGGTGATGATCCCTTTCGCCTTCTTGTCCTCGATTATGATGTCCTTAACCATTGTATTGAAAATCATCTCTACACCGGAGGCCAACAGATGCTCCTGGAGACGGGTATATATTTTATAACCTTCTTCGGTACCGAGATGGCGGATCGGACATTCGATCAGCTTTAAGTTTGCATTGATCGCGCGTCTTCTGATTTCACGGATCTCTGCTTCCTTATCTACACCATATACATTGGTATCAGCACCGAACTTCAGATATATGTCATCAGATTCCTTAATTAATTCCATGGCCTTGTCATAACCGAGAATATCAGGAAGATTACCACCAACATCGGGGGAGAGGGACAGCTTTCCATCGGAAAATGCTCCCGCGCCGGCGAAACCGGTGGTGATTGCACAGGGTTGGCAGCCGATACATTGCTTCGTGGTTCTTTTCGGGCACATTCTTTTCTCAATCGGACGACCCTTTTCAACCATTAAGATTTTTAAGTCCTTATTTTCCTTAATTAATTCATAAGCACAAAAAATACCGGAAGGTCCGGCTCCTATGATTATGACGTCGTAATTTGGCATCGACAACACTCCTTTAGTTTTTCTATCATTGATCCGCTGATAATTCTATCATAATTGATACTATAATACAAGGAAATCTAAATCAACCCATAATGCTCCAGCGCATATCGGATCCCATTCTCATCCACATCCAGAGTTACGAAGCTGACGATATCCTTAATAGACTCAGGGGCATTTCCCATAGCAATGGTTTGACTGGCGTACTGCAGCATCGGCAGATCGTTTTCACCGTCACCGAAAGCATAGGTATTCTCAAAGGGAATATTCAAATGGTTAATCAGAAACTGTATACCGCTGGCCTTTGAATAACCCTTCGGTATAATCTCGTACAAATGATGATTGCGGTCGATAAACTCAAAATACTCCTCATATTTTTCCTTAAACAGACGGTTGGCGGCATCAGAGGCGGACCAGATACAGAATTTATCAATCAGGACTTCAGAATCATCCCAGCTCCCGACAGGAAAACCGTTCTCATCATGATATTCACGGATCTCCTTAATAATCGGGTTGGTAGCATATTCATCATAATAGACGGCGCCGGTACCCTCCAGGACCGCATCAATCCCTAGTTCCCGCAGATCGTCAATCAAATTTCTTGTCAGCTCCTCCGGGATGAAGGTCTGTAAAAGGATTTGGTCATGATAGGAAATATGGGTTCCGCAGCCACATACAAAGCCGTCAAAGCCAAGCTCCTTGATTTCCTCCGGAATAGCGGAAATAACCCTTCCGGTATTGATAAATGCAAGATGTCCTTTTGCCTGAGCCTGTCTTATGGCATTTTTGGTATTCTCAGATATAGTAAAGGTTCTATGGCTTAAAATCGTTCCGTCGATATCAAAAAATAGAATTTTTCTGTCCATGTTATTCTCCTTCGGTAATTTCACGGTAAATCATCGGGTGTTTGATCAAAACATCTATTTCAGCATATAATAACCTAAATCAAAAGTCAAAGTTAATCATTGCTAAACTTATTGCTTTTCATATTGGATAACACAGCGATTCTTACAATACAGAAGTAAACATAACGGTGAGAGTAGCCCTAATATATAAAATATACAACAACTTCTTGACAATCTGAAAAAAGTCGATTAAGATTATTGAAATGATAATAACTATGAAGGTGAATGCAGTAGGATATATTTTCCCGCCAGAGAGAGCTTGCCACCGGCTGAGAGCAGGTTCAGGGTTCGGATATATCTCGAAGTTCGGCACCGGAGTTGCTTTTAAGATATTGGGAAATAGCACTTGAATTTAGTTGCACTGTTATTACCCGATAAAAGAAAAGCCGGAGCAGTTCCGTTATGACTGTTGAGGAGCCTGTTTAGGCTTGAACCTGGGTGGTACCACGATGCTTTCGTCCCTTTTTGGAGGACGGGGGCTTTTTTTATTGTTTTAAACTACCTGAAGAAAACCCAATATAGTAATTGATACAGGAAATTTCAAATAGGAGGAATGAACATGTTAGAGAATCTGGAACGAATTAAGGAACAGTTTTCTGCCGAGCTGAATGCGGCAAATTTAAAAGAGGAGCTGGAGCGGATCAGAGTATCCTTCCTTGGCAAGAAAGGATTGGTTACCGAAGCACTGAAGGATCTTCGTAATCTGGATGCAGAAGCAAAGAAGCAGGCAGGCATGCAGGTAAATATGTTGAAGGAAGAGATCGAAAAGGCGATTGTGGATTACCAGAAGAAGATGGAGGAAAGAGAGTATTTAAGAGAAATTGAGAAAGCAGAACGCTACGACTTCTCCATTCCCTCTGACAAACCGGTCGGAACCATGCACCCGATCACGATCGTACAGACTCAGATCGAGGACATCTTTAAGACCATGGGCTTCATCATCGAGGATGGCTTGGAGATACAGACTGAATTCAATAACTTCGAGGGTGTTAATATTCCGAAGAACCACCCTGCAAGAGATATGACAGATACGTATTACCTGGACAATGGTCAGCTTCTGAAGACCCATACCTCTGCGGCTCAGAATACCATTATGAGAAAGTACGGCGCTCCGAAGCCGGGCGAGCATCTTAAGGTACTATTCCCCGGAAGATGCTTCCGTAACGAGAATATCGATGCCAGCCATGAGAATACCTTCTTCCAGATGGAGGGTATGATGATCGGAGAGGATATTTCCATCTCCAACCTGATTTACTTTATGAAGGTGCTTTTATCTGAGGTATTCCAGAGAGAAGTTAAGGTACGTCTTCGTCCGGGCTTCTTCCCCTTCGTGGAGCCAGGCTTCGAGCTGGATATCAACTGTGCGATCTGCGGCGGTACAGGCTGCCCTACCTGTAAGCAATCAGGTTGGTTGGAGCTTCTGCCCTGTGGAATGATCCATCCGAATGTACTTCGCCTGGGCGGTATTGACCCTGAGAAATATACCGGCTTCGCCTTTGGCCTCGGTATGACCAGACTCGCAATGATGAAATACAACATCAAGGACATCCGCCTCTTCAATGGAGGAAATTTGAAGCAATTGAGACAGTTTACACGGTAAGCGGATTAAACCGTGAAAATCGGACAGCTACCGTGCTTGCACGGGTAGATGACCGGATTTACACGGTTAAGCGCAGCGTGACCGAGGAAGCCGAAGGCTTTCGAGGTAATCCGCTTATCATGATTAATATTAAATAGATCGGAGGAATTATCATGTATATATCAATGAACTGGATATCCGAATTCACGGACCTATCCGGGATTAATTTAAAGGAACTGATCGGAAGATTCACTCTTGCAACCGCAGAGGTTGAGGGAATCGAAGAAAAGGGGAAAGACATCAGAGGAGTAGTAGTCGGAAAGATTATCGAGATCAAGGATCATCCGAATTCCAAGAAGCTTCATCTGGTAAAGGTGGATATTGGCAGGGAAGTCGTAGACTGTGTCTGCGGTGCACCGAACGTATTCGTGGGAGCAGTGGTACCTTTTGCTACCCTCGGCGGACAGGTAGGCGAGCTGTAAATCCAGGAAGCCAAGATTGCAGGCGAGATCAGCCATGGTATGTGCTGCTCGGAGAAGGAATTGGGCATCAGTGATGACCATTCCGGACTGATGATCTTAGAGGACAGCTATCCCCTGGGAACTGATATCAAGGAAATCATGCAGATTGAAGATACTATATTTGAGGTAGATAATAAATCCCTGACGAATCGTCCTGACTTATGGGGACATTACGGGATCGCGAGGGAGATCTCTGTATTGACCAAGAGACCGCTTAAACCTCTTGAGAGGAAGGATACCGGTATCTATAAGGATCTGAAAGCAATTGACGTGAAAGTGGAGAACGTGGAGAAATGCTATCGTTACAGCTGCCTTTCCGTCAGCAATATCACGCAGAAGAAATCTCCGATCAATATGAGAATTCGTCTGAGCTACTGCGGTATGAGACCGATCAATCTGCTGGCGGACTTAACTAACTATCTGATGATGGAGCTGGGTCAGCCGATGCATGCCTTTGACAATACGAAGGTATCCTCCATCCGAGTAAAGACCTATCCCGAGCCGGTGAATTTCACTACGCTGGACAGTGTAGAGCGTAAGGTAGATACGGACACCCTGTTGATCTGCGATGAGAAGGAGCCTGTAGCAATCGCCGGTATCATGGGCGGAGAGCTTTCCGAGATCACCGAGGCAACCAATTCCTTATTATTGGAGTCAGCGAATTTTGACGGAGTATCCGTAAGAAAGTCGGCAACCAGACTGGGTCTTCGTACCGATGCCAGTTCAAGATATGAAAAGACCTTGGATCCGGAGCTTACAGTTCCTGCGATCGAGCGCTTCTTAAAGCTTCTGATGGATATTGACCCGGGTGTATTAGTTACCTCCTCCCTGACCGATCGCTATGTGAAGAAGTATGATACGATAAAAATTGATTTTGATAAAGCTTACGTGGATAAATATACCGGTATAGATATCTCCTCTGATGCCATTGAGGAGACACTTACTGCTTTAGGCTTTGCAGTGACTCGGAATAAGGATGCCTTCAGCCTTGTAGTACCTTCCTGGAGAGCAACCAAGGATGTTACGATGAAAGCCGATATCATCGAGGAGATTACCAGAATCTATGGTTACGATAACTTCGATGTGAAATCCACCAAGGGATATTTAATTCCTATACGTCACAGTGTAGAGCGCAGTAATGAGTATCGGATTAAGGAACTTCTCTCAGAGCGTTACGCAATGAATGAGGTCCATAGCTATCTATGGTATGAGAGTAAGATGAACAAGGAACTGGGAATCCTTACTGAGCCTAATATCCGGGTCATTAACTCCATTGCTGCTGAAAATGATACCATTCGTGCAACTATGATCCCCAGTCTTCTGGGCTTTGTCGCTAAGAATGCAGACAGCTTCCCGGAGATGGGCATGTATGAGATCGGACGTATCGCCAATGGACTTCGTGCAGACGGTTTATGTGACGAGCGGAAGAAGCTGGCTTTTGTTGTAGCAAGCAAGAAGCTAAGTGAAAAAGAAGTATACTTCAAGTGCAAGGAGATCATCGAGCAGGTACTCATGGCAGTGAAGAATATTGCTCCGAGCTTTGCAGTGAAGGAAGAACTCGTAAAGTATAATTATGTTCATCCGGTGAACAGCGCTAGCGTTCTCCTCAAGGGTCAGGAAATCGGATATTTCTCCATACTGAATCCCAGAGTGAAGAATAAGATCGATAAGAAGCTGAACGTAGCATTTGCAGAGATTGACATGGCTGATTTAGAGACGGTGGCAAAGGAAAACCTTCGTTATACCGAAATCTCCAAGTATCCGGGTGTGACAATAGACTTAAGCTTACTGACCGATAAAGCGCTTCGTTATGAGAATATCGTAGAAGTCATTAAGGAATACAACTGTGAATATATCCAGGGTATTCGTCTCATCGATATCTTCGAGGATGAGAAGCTGCTTCCCGGCAAGAAGAGCGTAACCGTCCGACTTGACTTCGGCTCAATGGAGCGTACCTTAGAGGGCAGTGAGATTCAGACCATGGTTGAAGGTGTTCTGACTTTACTTGGTTCAAAAGGAATAGAGCTGCGCAAATAAAATAATAAGATGCCGGAGGAAAGGCCAACACTGCCTATATCCTCCGGCATTTTTTTTGGTATAAAACTGCATGTCCCTGTATAAGGATTTCCTGAGAGTGCATATCGGAATGAAATTGTGGATAACGATATGGAATACAGACCGGGATGTGGAAAATGAGTATACAGCATAAGGGAACGGTAACGATAGAAACCCCGCGCCTGGTTCTTCGGCGGTTTGAAGAACAGGATGCAGAGGATATGTTCAGGAATTGGGCAGGAGATGCAGAGGTATGCAAATATCTCTCCTGGGGACCTCATTTGAATGTGGATATGTCATTGAGAAGAATCCGGAGCTGGATGGAAGGATATCAGAGAGATTCGTCCTATGTGTGGGCACTGGAGTCGAAGCAGAAAGGGATTGCAGTCGGCTCTATCAGTGTAGAGATTGCGGATGACAGAGGAGAAAGCTGCGAGGTCGGATATTGTCTGTCCAAGGAATACTGGAATCGAGGGGTAATGACCGAGGCATTGCAGGCGGTACTCCATTACTTGTTCTATGAGATTGGGTATCGTAGAATACAGGCAAAGCATGATGTACTTAATGTGGCGTCAGGCAGAGTGATGCAGAAAGCCGGTATGCAGTATGAGAAAACAGAGCAAAGGATAGGGTTACGGAAGGACGGAACCTACTATGATCTGGATGTATATGTGAAATATAGAGAATAACTAAAAAGAAGAACGCGCCATATCCGGTAGGATACTTTCGGATCATGGCGCATTTTTTGAGAGAGGCTTCGTTATATGATCATAATTTCACGGTTTTCTTTTTTGCCAAAGTAGTTGATAATGAAAGTAACTTAGTGGTAACATATTCCTAATAGAGCTGTATACAAAGGCATAGATGGGAAAAACCAGTCATGGCTTTATGAGGCTGAATCATCATTAAAGGGGTTTTGACATGAAGAAAATGATACTGTTTACAGGAGGAGTAGAGACCCTGGATTATTTCTCTCTGCAGCTGGCAGCAGCCTTTAGAGGGCTTGGACATGAGGTGTTTCTCTTTGATCTTCTGGAGGAGGAAGACAGTTACCTGGCATTATCAACCTTTTTGGAAGATGGGAATACTGTTATGATCTCTTTTAATTTCACCGGAATACGGGGAGATGAGATCTTTCTGAAAGAGGAGGGAAAGCTTTTTTGGGACCTGTATCGGATTCCCTGTTTTAATATTGTTGTTGACCACCCGTTCTATTACCACGAACTGATCCGTAAAAGACCGGAGCATTATACACAGATCTGCATTGATCGGGATCATATGAGATATATGAAGAGGTACTTTCCCGAAGTCGAACTCGGACCCTTCCTACCCTTAGGAGGTACCGGGCTAAAGCTTGACGAAGGCAGTATCCCCTTACGGGAACGACAAATCGATATTGTATTTACAGGCAATTATACGCCGCCACATACCTTCGAGAAGCATATCACCAGGATAGACGAGGAATACACCACCTTCTACCGTTCCATCCTTCATGAGCTGATTACTGACCCAAAGCAACCGATGGAGGAGGTATTCGAGACCTTCCTAAGGAGGGAAATGCCTGATATTACCGAGGATGAGCTCGCTGCATGTATGGAGAATATGATTTTTATAGACCTTTATGTCCGCTTCTATTTCCGGGGACTTGTGATTAGAACCTTGGTTGATCACGGTTTTCGTGTGCATGTCTTCGGAAAGGGCTGGGATCTGCTGGAATGTGACTGCCCGGAGAATCTGATAGACGGGGACTCTCTGGATTCGCAAGGTTGTCTGGAGAAGATCAGTAGAGCTAAGATATCCTTAAATGTGATGCCCTGGTTCAAGGACGGTGCTCATGACAGGGTCTTCAATTCCATGCTGAACGGAGCGGTATGTCTTACCGACACCAGCAGATATTTGGAACAGGTGCTGCAGGACGGTGTCGATGTGAAGTTCTATTCTCTGAAGGAGATTGAGCTGCTGCCCGAGCTGGTGGGAGAATTATTGGCGGACCCGGAGGGTATGGAGATGGTTGCTCAGGCCGGCTGCGAAAAGGCGGAGAGGCAGCATACCTGGGCTTGTCGAGCAAAGCTTTTACAGAAATTTATGGAACAGGGGGTTCAGGATGAATAGGAGAAAGCTTCGTTTTTATAAAGGCTATGAATACTTTTACAAAAAAATAGAAAAGGACAAGTTCTTTTCCACCTACTGTGAAAGAGTATTCGGAATCGATTTCTCCCAGGATGGTTTCAGCGATATCGGACAGATTACCGAGCTGCTGAATGCTGCTGATATCAGGCCTGGTCATAAGGTACTGGATATCGGCTGCGGCAACGGAAAGCTGGCGGAATATATCTCTGACCGGACTGGGGCTGTTGCCTACGGCTTTGATTATTCCAAGCATGCGATAAAGAATGCCAGGAAGCGGGTGAGAGGGAAGGAACGTCTGATCTTTGAACATGGATTTATCGGAGAGAAGGAGTATCCGACTGCGTTCTTTGATGTGGTTCTTTCCGTAGATACGATGTATTTTGCAACGGATTTGAAGGAATTCGTACGTCAGCTTTACGGATGGCTGAAGCCCGGAGGTGTATTTCTGGCATTTTACGGGGAAGGGCCTTTTGATGAGAAAAGCAGCAACGGAGATGCGACAAAGCTGGCTTCGGCATTTCGCTCCAACCACATAGCATATGAGGTG
>JAEZLY010000088.1 GCA_023414985.1 Bacillota bacterium
AGCAGCAACCTGACCTACAGAGTCAGTGGTATTGACGAGCAGTTCCCTTACATTTTCCTCCATCGTAATTAGTGAAGTGGTGATAACACCGATTTCATCTTCCCGTTTCTTATATTTCAGGAAATCAGCCTTCTCATTATGACTGAAATCAAGATTGGCCTGCTTTTTAATTGCATTGGAAAGAGATATAATCGGTTTTGCGATACTGGAACCAATAAGTAAGGATATGATTAGTACAAATAAGACTGCTACAAGAGCATTTCCGATCAACGAGGATATCAGCAGATCGATCGGCTTCGTATATTCCTCCTGCGAGATTGCGATACCGAATCTCCAACCGGTTGCATTAATTGTAGACACTGCAAAATATCTCTTTATGCTGTCATAATCCTTAAGTACGGTAAGGGAATTGCTATTATCCATTTTATCCTTGATTTCTGTCCCAGTGATATTTAATACGTCTTTCATATTGCTGAACTTGTCATCCTTCGGCATAAAATCCTGGTTAAAATGAATCAGGATATTATCCTGCTCATCCAGTAGAAAAGCATAGCTATCCTTTATTGAAATTGATTCCTGTAATATCTTATTTAGGGTTTCCAGATTCACATCCATAGCCACGACACCGATGAGCTCACCATTGATCAGCACAGGCTTGGAGATAACCATAACCATTTGCTTGGTTGTCATATCAAAGGATGGGGTCCCATATACCAGATCTCCCTTCTCCTTTGCATTTATGTACCAGCCCCTGCTCGTGCAGTCATACTCCGCAGGCGGTGTCCACCCGGAACCGTCCACAAAGCTCTTATCAGAGAAACCCATATATACATCCGTCGTATATTCATTTGACTTTGTCTTCTGGGTCAGATAATTCAGTAATTGATTCTTATCCAGATCCTTCTGGTTAACGATGCTGTCTGTGATTTCGTTCACAATCTGCCCCTGAGTCGACAACCATCCGTTGATCTCCATCGCATTTTTATCTGATAGATTAATTAACTTGCTGTTATTTTCGCTAGAAATGATTTTATTCGACAATGTACCAACTAGTAGGATAATTGCCGCGAGAATAATGATACTCATCAGAAGAAATGTGAATGCCAATTTCGTTTTCATACTTTTCGTAAATGCTATCGTACCCTCTTCTTTTTGTTTCCTTTTAACCTTCATGTTCATCCAGCCTCCTCGTTAGTTTAATAATTTCAGTCATCGATGAAGTTTACCTGCATCGCAAATCCCTTAGATTTTCACCTCCAAAGCACCCTTATTACGCTTATATACAAAAAAGGATTTCAGGCATTTATGGGCGACATAAAAGCTTAAAATCCTCTTTGATTTACCTATTATACATTATTATCAGAAAAAAGAAATAAAAAATTTATCAATAATTATTAAATTTTTATATTGTCAGAATTCTCCTAAAATAATCTTAAATAGCACAAGATTTATGTATTAACCCGCTCTCTGAAAACAGAGAGCGGTATTTTTTTCTGTTTCATAGCTTTCTATTTCGAAAAATCTGCAGGAAATGCCAGGTTAACGGCATAGAAGTTCCTTCCTTCGATCTCATCGGTAATCATTCTCAAGGCTTCCCCGAATCTCTGGAAATGAACGATTTCTCTTTCCCTAAGGAACTTAATCGGGTCACATACATCATGATCTGTAACCAGACGAAGAATATTGTCATAGGTGGTTCTTGCCTTCTGCTCTGCTGCCATATCCTCTACCAGATCAGTGATCGGGTCACCCTTACTCTGGAAGAAGGTAGCGCTGTTCGGAATACCTCCTGCTGACTGCGGCCATAAGCCCAGGGTATGATCTACGTAATACTTTTCAAAACCGCCCTCCAAGATTTCTGCAGGAGTAAGGTTCTTGGTTAATTGATGAACGATGGCACTGACCATCTCCATGTGTGCTAATTCCTCGGTTCCGATATCCGTCAATAAACCGGCAATTTTTCGATTCGGCATGGTATAACGCTGGGAAAGATAACGCATGGAGGCTGCCAATTCACCATCCGGACCACCGAATTGGCTCATGATAACCTGAGCTATTCTCGGATTTCTTTCTGCAATGTTTACAGGATGCTGTAATCTCTTCTCATAACTCCACATACACTAGCACCTTCCTTCCCACGGCCAGGGATCTTCAACCCAGGTCCATCTGTCGTCGACCTCTACACGGTATGATTCAATCGGACCATAGCATCTGGTATATTCATGAACGGCTTCATTTCTAACCTTCGACATCTTGGTCCAATACTCCAAAGCTGCCCTGTCAGTCGGATGCGTATCTAGGAAAAGCCTTAATTCATCACAGACAAAGCTGGTGGCTTCGATACAAGCAAATAATTTTTCTCTGTTATTTCCGTCCATCCTATCTACATCCCCTTCCATGCCAATCTAGGTCAAGCTCCTTAAAGAGTGTTCCATTTGCTAAAGCAACGAATTCATTCTCATACAAATTTCTGAAGCACTGCCACGGAACATAGCACATAGCCAGAGGAAAACGGTCAAAATCCTCATATCTTTCTCTTTCGCAGGAATCCTCCGGGGTATATCCGCCGACAACATCACCACATACTGGTTCCGGTGTCCTGTATGGTGAAGCGCCACGGTTATAGCCGTTGTCTCTTCCCATCATACCGCGATACATCCGTCTATCCATAAAACTGTCTCTCCTTTCGAAAACATCAATAATTAGCGAGCAACATGCCTTATCTAATTGTTGTTCTATACATATTATGAAGAAAGGACAATTCTGTGCCTGTATCTGTCGTATGATCACGGTAATATAAATCCTGCAAATCATTGACATTGATGATTTTTTACTATATATTTGAGTTATAGCGGCATTGTCAGAGATTGGACATTTCCGGCGATATCAGCACGGACTAGAAGATAGCACTGCCCAAAGAACCGGCAGAAGGAGAAGCATATTATGTATCATTTTATCATCAACCCTAAATCAAGTTCCGGCAGGGGTATCCGCTTTTGGTGGGTTGTTAAGGACGAGCTTGAAAAACAAAAGGTTGAATATTCAGCAGTATTTACCGAATATCCGGGGCATGCTACCGAATTAGCGAAGATTATATGCCGGGACAATCCGGGTATTAAAAATATTGTTATCCTGGGCGGTGACGGAACCGTCAATGAGGTAATCAATGGCATCGAGAATTATGATGAGGTTCTGCTCGGTTATATACCCTCCGGCTCCAGCAATGACCTTGCGAGAAGCTTAAATATACCAAAGGATCCTGCAGAGGCTTTGTCCCATATACTGAACCCGACCAAATTCAAATATCTTGATCATGGAAGTATCTCCTTCCCACAGAGCACTCAGGAACCAAGAAAGTTCACCTGTTCCAGCGGTATGGGCTACGATGCCAGTGTCTGCCATGAGGTGCAGGCATCTCCGTTGAAGAAGAGCTTGAACCGGTTCGGCGCAGGTAAGTTCGTATATATCGCAATCGCAATCAAGAATGTAATCAGTGCTCCTAAAATGTCAGCTAAGATCATCGTGGACGGTACGGAAAAGGGTGTCTATGAGAATGTCCTGCTGGTATCGAATATGATTCATAAATACGAAGGCGGTGGTCTTCTTATGGCTCCGCATGCGGATCCTACCGACGAAAAACTCAGCATTACATTGGTTCATGGATTGAGTAAAGCAAAGATCTTTCTGTTGCTTCCGACAATTTTCACCGGAAAGCATATCAAATATAAGGGTGTGGAAACCTTCCACTGCTCGGAGATAGAGATTCAGACAGATATGGATATGGCGGTTCATACAGACGGCGAAGTACCTGCAATATGCTCACACATTAAGGTCAACTGTATTCCCGGAAAGATACGAATGATTTTATAACGAAAGTAGGCGTTAAGAATGCAACGACGGACGAACATCCAGGCTTCCTCATTAATTATTTTATTGAGTATCATCACTATTGTAGTTCAATTTGCAGCGTATTACCTTTTTACGGCAGTTTATGTAATCTTGGGAGCATCCATCCTGATTTGTATTCTGAGCTGCCACATTCTTCAGGAACAGACCTCCTCTTATGAAGCCTGCTTTAATTACTCTGTCCTGAACTTGTTCATTAGTTCGGTGATCGTTCTGTTATCATTCCTCGGAAAGGAAGAATCATTCCTGCCTTATACCGGTTGGATGCTCGGCATTGTCCTAATCAACTGGTTTCTACCCTGCATTCATTGTTTTCTGCGGAATATGCTGGATTACGGAACGAGATTCGAAGATTACAGATCTTTTTACAAACACGACAGTTTATTATTCTTTATTATCTATATCGGAATCATCCTGTACGGTTCCTTTGTCAGTTCAGCTTTCCCCTTTGCCTATTCCGGAAGTCTGAATTATGCTAATTTCTTTCCCTTTGAAGCAATTACAATTCAGATAGAGGATTACCTTTATGGTCTGACACCGCTTAGTTCCATCCTGCTCTATCTGGCTTGTCGGCTTTTGATCTACCTACCGTACGGTTACCAGATGACACTGCTTCTTCGAAGGCAGGGAAGACCGGTCCGACTTGCGGCTCTATTGGTTCTGCCTCTCCTGATAGAATTGTTTCAATATATCTTCTTACCTGGCCGCTTCGATATCGATGATGTTATTTATGCTCTCCTGGGCGGTATCCTAGGTTCCTTATTATTCTATATCAGCAACCTGATATTTAGAGCCGTCACCGGCAGAGATTTTCTGGCCAGAGATAACGACTATACCTTCTCCAACAGCAGAATTCATTTTTAGAAAATTACATATAGGTATTTAAATCATATAGGGGTTGTAGCTAAATAAATTCATGAAAGACTTTATTCTGCTACAGCCCCTTCTTTGTTGTTCCAGAATTCCTCCAGGATACTCTTCATTGTATTGCAATTCACAGTGACATTCGGAAACCACTCTCTCGGAAAGAGATTATAGTACTGTTTTTGTGTGAAGCGTTCATCCAGCAGCAGAATTGCCCCCTTGTCCTCCTTGGTTCGGATCACCCTGCCTGCAGACTGCAATACCTTATTCATACCGGAATACAGATAAGCATAATCGAAACCGCTGTTGTTCTTCTCATCAAAATATCCGCGGAACAACTCCCTCTCATTGCAAACCATTGGGAGACCGGTACCTACGATAACAGCACCAATCAGACGGTCATTCTTTAGATCTATTCCTTCACTGAAGATACCGCCCATGACACAAAAACCGATACGGCTATGCACCGGATCATCAATGAAGGCTTCAAGAAATTGCTCCTTCTCCTCTTCCGTCATACCGGAGCTTTGTATCACCAGTCCCTCCAGTTCGCCTTCAGCAAGCTCAGCAATTGCCTGAAGCAACTGGTAGGAAGGAAAGAATACCATATAATTTCCTTTCCTTACACTTGTAAAGTCTATGATATAATCTAAGATCTTAGAGTATTCCCGCTCATTCCTCCTGGTATATTTCGTACTGACATCAGTTCCAATCATGATCAGCCGGTTCTCCGAAAGAAAGGAAGAGGGTGCATATACCGCATAATCCTCCTTTCCACCGCCAAGCTGCTCCATATAATAATTGATTGGCAGCAGGGTAGCGGAGAAAAGAACAGCACTTCTGCCCCGGTCCATACAAGTCAGCAGATTCCTGGATGGATCCATACATTGGAGCTTAAGTCTGAAGCGGTCCTCCTCATAATCAGTATAGATGGTATATTTATCATCATGAATCTCATACATGCTTAAAAAATGTCTGATTTCCAGAAAAAGTCCGACAATCTCTTCCTTCCCTTCATTGATGAAGCCCTCCTGCAGAAAAATCTCATACTCCGCCATCAGACTCATCAGGTGCATGCAAAAGCCATCCACAGTGTCCAGAACTTCAAATTCATCACATTCCCGGCGCAACTTTAATAAGTCGTTATTGCAATTCTCCAAAAGTCTGGTCAACTTAGCACTTTTATCCTTTACCAGTCTTTTCACCTCGAGAAAATCATCTTTATACAGGATTGCACTATACATCTCTCTTGCCCGATCAACCAGATTATGCGCCTCATCGATCAGGAAGATATAATCGTTCTGCTTCTCATTGGTAAAGAAGCGTCTTAAGTAAACATTGGGATCAAAAGCATAATTATAGTCGCATATAATGGCATCGGACCATAAAGTCACATCCAATCCCATCTCAAAGGGACAGACACAGTGTTTCTCGGCATAAGCCGTAATGTCCTCTCGGGATATATCGTTCACATGCGTCAGAAGATCATAAACCGCATCGTTAACCCGATCGAAATATCCCTTCGCTCTGGGACAGGACCCCGGATTACAGTCAGGCTTATCTAAAACACACACCTTCTCCTTGGCTGTGATTGTAACAACCTTTAAATGGAGTCCGTTCTCCCCAAGTATACGGAAAGTATCCTCCGCAACTGTTCTTGTAATCGTCTTAGCTGTCAGATAGAAGATTTTCTCTACCAGACCCTCTCCCATCGCCTTCACTGTAGGAAATACCGTTGAGATTGTCTTTCCGACCCCTGTCGGAGCTTCAATAAACAGCTTCTTCTTGCGAAGAATCGTTTTATATACTCCTGTTACCAGATCCTTCTGGCCTTCCCTGTATAGAAAAGGAAAATCCAGAGCCTTGATGGCGGCATTCCGTTTTTCAACCCATTTGATCTGCCAGACCGCCCATTTGGCATACTCTTCTACAAGGTGATCAAACCAAGCTCTTAATTCCTCTATTGTCAAGGTTTCTTCAAAGTAGCGTATATTCTCAGTCTCCAGATTACAATAGGTCAGTCTTACCCCAATCCGGCTGTGTTCGTATTTTACGGCATAGATATAAGCATAGCACATAGCCTGCGCCCGGTGCACTCCGATCGGAGCAGTGAGATGGGACAGTTCCAAATAGACACCCTTGATTTCATCTATGATAATCTCCGGAGGATTTGCTTCCTCTTCTTCAAAGATCAGAACAGAGAAATCCTCCTTAATCGTACTATTATTGATAATTCCATCTGCTCTGCCTTCGATGGTAAGTTCAAAGTCAATTCCCTCTCTGGTGACAGGAACCGTGATACTCAAAGGAACCTCAGCCGTATAATTCGCACCCATCTGCTTTTGAAGCTTTCGGTGCAGCTTGCTGCCTGCCTGCATGGCATCCGCGTCACTGCGTGTTTTCGTATTATCAAGGTCACCGGAGCATAGTATAAACTCAACAAGATTACGGACCGATAGTTTGATATTTCTTATCTCTTCCGACATTACTAAGCTCCTTTACCCTCTTCTTTTATGGAAGATAAAGTGTCAGCTAGCTGACACTTTCGCGCCTGAGCGGGTTGCGTAGCAACAAACTTCCTCTCCGCGAGGTGCGCATCCTTGCGGAGCATTTTTAACTGATAGGATGTACTTTCCTATAAGTTAAAAAGCATCTATCATGATAAAGTAGCATTATCATTTTAGATGCTAATCCTATCCGTATTATATCACAATTGTCCGGTAGTGCCAAGGAGAACAAAACATTTGTTTGATTTTTTGAACAGTGATTTTTATCTATCGGAAATAAGTTTTTATACTTGCATTTTTTACCTCAATCTGGTACATTCTACTTATATTCCTACGGCATTTTTACCGTAAGGATTGCGAGATGGATTGCCAACCCAATTCACTTGTTCATAAATTTAAAAAGTGAGGTAGTATTATGAGTGGACACAATCACGGAGAAGGCTGCGGCTGCGGTCATGATCACGAACACGAGTACGATACAATTACATTATCATTAGATGACGGTACAGAGTTAAATTGCATCGTTTTAGACATTTTCTCTGTAGATAACAAGGAGTATATTGCATTACAGCCTGAAGAGGGTGAGGAAGAAGACGATAACGTATTCTTATACCGTTTCATTCAGGAAGGCGATGAAGATCCTCAATTACTTAACATCGATGATGATGATGAATTTGAGGCTGTTGCTGATGCCTTTGAAGAATTGTTAGACGCTGAGGAATATGACGAGATGTTCGATGAAGAAGAAGGTTCAGAGGACGAGGAATAAACCAGAAGTAACATAAGTATTAATAAGGGACGGCTTGACTGCCGTCCCTTTCTTTCTGTTACCCTTTTCAATCTGATAGCTCTGCATTATATCCTTATATCATTTTAACCTTTATCCTCTTTCCCTTCCGATTCCAACCTTTGCTCAATCTCATCCAGGAAACGGGAGCGCGAAACTGTTTTATTATATCTTTCCTTGGAACTAAAAAGATATAACCGGTTCATAGCACGAGTCATCGCTACATAAAAAAGTCTTCTCTCTTCCTCCAAATCAGCAGCTAACACTGCTTTCTTATGTGGTGTCACACCTTCATTTACATCAGGAAGAAAAACCGCTTCAAATTCCAAACCCTTTGCGCTGTGCATTGTCACGATCTGTACGCTGTCAATATGATTCATGAAATTCTCCGAAGCCTGCCTCCGCAGCTCTTCCCTGTATTCCTCCATATGTTGAAACCATAGGTCATAGGTCGAAAACCCTCTGGCATTTTCCTGAAGCTCATCCAGTATGTCAAAAAGCTCCTCCTGCTTCATCCTTCGAAGCGTAGCATACTCCGTGAGGTAGTCTTCATATCCTATTCCGCGCCTGATATAGTTGACTGCCGCATAAGGCGACATAGAACCAAGGATACCGAGATCATATTCCAACTGTTCTAAGCGCTCCAGCATCCAGTTCTTATCCTCATAGTAGGTCTTAACCTCTTCAAAGTCCACTTCCGGGCTGTCAAAGCATTCCCGGTTCACATACCTCTTCGGACGGTTGATGATTTGTAGGTAAAGGCTTCTCTGCGTAGCACCTCTTCCCAGTCTGATATAGGCAAGAATATCGGATACGATCCAATGATCGAACAGGTTCGGCAGGTTATCCTTCATCCGGAAGGGAATATTATATTCCATCAGCTTATGTAAAAGGGAGCCGGAACCCAGATTAGTACGGACAAGAATCGCCATTTGTGAATAAGAGATCCCTTCTTTGGCCAGTTGTAAGATCTCCTGGACAATCCCCTGATTCTGCAGCGAAAGGGTATCATACTGCCGAGCCAGGATCGGGCTTCCACCTTCTCTTACAGGTAGTGGTTTCTTATCAAATCTCTGTTCATTATGTCTGATCAACCTGCCTGCAGCCTCAAGGATCGGCTGTGTACTCCGATAATTTCTGTCCAGGACAAGCTTTCTGCAATCCGGATAATCCAGTGGAAAATTCAGCATAATCTCAGGCTTTGCACCCCGGAAGCGATAGATTGACTGATCGTCATCACCAACGATAAATAGATTATCCTGTGGCTTTGCCAGCATTCGGATGATATCATATTGAACCAGATTGATATCCTGAAACTCATCGATCAGGATATATCTGAATTTATTCTGCCATATCGCCAGAATATCCTCCCTCTGGGCAAGCAGCTCATGGCAGAGCACCAGCATATCATCAAAATCAATTAGCTTTTCCCTCTCCAAAAATCTTGCATAATCCTGATAAATCTTGCGGAACACTTCATCCGCACAGTTCTGGGAGTAATAATTCGTAAGCTCTATTCTGCTTCCCTTGACCAGACTGATCTCAGAAAGCAGCTCCAGGATAAAATCCTTCTCGTCCTCATATTCCAGCCCCTGCTTGTGTATGATCTCCTTCATCGCCTGATACCGGATCTCCTCCCTGACGATATTACTGCCGTTCAGATGATAGGCATGTCTCAGTATAGTAAAAAATACTGCATGGAAGGTTCCGAAATTGACTCCTGTATGGTTTGATGGACCCATCGCCAGGAACCGCTCCTTCATCTCCAGGGCAGCCGCCTTGGTAAAGGTTATGACTAATATCTGCTCCTCCGGAATACGTTCCTCCTCAATCAACCGCTTTACCCTCTGAGTAATTACCAGTGTCTTTCCCGACCCCGGTCCGGCCAGAACAAGCAATGGTCCTTCCTTATGGCTAACAGCCTGCTGCTGCGCTTCATTTAAATGAATCATAATAAATTACCTTTCGAATAGAATTCAGTTCGATATTTCTACCGGAAAATCAAGAGTTAATCAATGAAACCTGCTGATAAAAAGAAATTGGCGCAAGATGAGGATGATCCTTGAAAGAGGGGATGTAACAATAGTACAACTAATCCGGGCATTCAACCCAAGCTGTAATACTTACTATGGGCTGCCGCAAAATATTTCGCAGCAGCCCGTAGTCTGCTATCAGCTCAGTTTTTCAATTGCATTCTTAATTCTTCTTATGCTCTCATCTTTTCCGAGGATGCTCATAATCTCGTAAGCACCGCCCGGTGTGGACTGCTTTCCGGAGACTGCGGTTCTCACCGGCCATAAGCCTTGTCCATTCTTGATGCCCTTTTCAGCGATATAGGACATGATTACTGCTTCTATCTCAGTCTCTGTATATTCCTTAAGCTCTTCAAATCTCGGCAACAGCTCCTGCAATACACTTAAGGAGCTTTGTGCATCTGTCTTCATCTTCTTGTGCGTGTACATCTCGATATCGTACTCGGGAAGTTCCTCAAAGAAATCAATGATTTCCTTGATATCGACCAGTGTCTCGATTCGAGTCTTGACCAAAGCTGCAATCTTTTTATAATCCAGCGGTTTCTTCACAGCTGCCTTGATATAAGGGAGCGCTAATTCATAGAATTTATCAAATTCCATGTTCTTTAAATATTCTCCGTTCATCCAGCGAAGCTTTACGATATCAAATACCGCAGGAGCCTTGTTGATATGAGTATAATCAAATTCCTTAATCAATTCCTCTAAGGACATGATTTCGGTATTATTGGATGAGCTCCAACCCAGGAGTGCGACAAAGTTAATGATCGCCTCAGATACAAAGCCCTGCTCGATCAGATCCTCGTAGGAGGAATGGCCGCTTCTTTTACTCAGCTTCTTATGCTCCTCATTGGTAATCAGCGGAAGATGCACATAGACAGGCTCCTCCCAGCCGAAATCCTGATATAATCTGGTGTATTTGGGCGTGGAGGAAAGATACTCATTTCCTCTTACTACATGTGTGATCTTCATCATATGATCATCCACAACATTGGCAAAATTATAGGTAGGATAACCGTCGGACTTAATCAGGATCATATCATCCAGTTCCTCATTATCCACGGTGATTTCACCGAAAATAGCATCATGGAAGGTTGTGGATCCTTCGGAAGGATTGTTCTGTCGGATTACATAGGGGATGCCGGCTGCAAGGTTAGCTTCGATCTCTTCCTTGGATAAATGGAGGCAATGCTTATCATACTTCGTAATCTCCTTGACCTCTTCCTCGTCCTCCTCGGATTGACCACCCACAGCAGTCTTTAAGGTTGCCAGTCTTTCCTTGGTACAGAAACAGTAATAAGCGGCACCTTTCTCAATCAGTTTTTTCGCATACTCCAGATAAATACCGCTTGCCATACGCTCACTCTGTACATAAGGGCCATATCCGCCATCCTTGTCCGGTCCTTCGTCATGGATTAACCCTGTTCCCAGAATAGTCCGATAGATAATATCAACTGCTCCCTCTACCAGACGTTCCTGATCTGTATCCTCAATACGCAGAATGAAGGTTCCTCCTTCATGCTTTGCGATCAAATACTCATATAATGCTGTTCTTAAATTGCCTACATGCATCCTGCCTGTCGGGCTGGGCGCAAATCTGGTTCTGATTGTACTCATGTCCATCGACCTTCCTATAAGTTAATAAAAATATGAAAACTATCCGGCCGTAATTCAGCCGGACCTTTTGTCGGGCTATTGATAATAGGAACCATAGTCCTGCATCATCTGCTGGAATAAAGGAGAGCTCATAACAGCAGCCATATATCCTACAAACAGGATAAATATAAATAACAGAAATATCAAGGTTGCTCTGGCCCAGTTCTTTTTACCGGACGGTGTCGCATCACTGAAGGCCCAGA
>JAEZLY010000114.1 GCA_023414985.1 Bacillota bacterium
TTGAAACTCTATAATCTGGTATACGTTATTGTCCATTTCAATCGTCAGACCGTTTCTGAAATCGCCTGCTGAAATCATACTCAAAACTCCTCCTTAAAATTGACTACTCTTAAGTTTATAATAGCCTTGTCTTTTTTGCAACAGTTTTTTTCGAGTGTGGCTAAAAATTGTGTGAAAAAGATATTTTTATCCTACAACTCAATTAATTTTTTCTCTGAAAATGTAAAATTCTCATGTCCTTCTTTCGTAACAACGACTAAATCCTCAATTCTGACACCGCCGAAGCCTTTGATATAGATACCCGGCTCTACTGTCTCGGTCATGCCAACCTCAAGTACATCCTCCTCGAGCATGGAAAGTCTTGGATTCTCATGGATATGAAGACCGACACTATGACCAAGCCCGTGGCCGAAGCAGCCCTCATAACCTGCCTTGTAGATAATATCACGGGCTACCTTGTCCACTTCCTTGCCCTTCAGACCTGCTCTGATTACAGCAAGTGCAGCAAGTTGTGCCTTCAGTACGGTATCATAGACTTCCTTCTGCTTCTGGGATGCTTTGCCGATCACGATCGTCCTGGTCATATCGGAGCAGTAGCCCTCATAGATACAACCGAAGTCCATCGTCAGGAAGTCGCCCTTCTCTATCTTCTTGTGGGACGGTACCGCATGCGGCATGGAGGAATTGATGCCGGAAGCTACGATAGCGTTAAAGCTAATTCCCTGTGCACCCTTCAGCTTTAATAAATATTCTATTCTTGCCGCTACCTCCAATTCTGTCATGCCCGGCTGCAGGAAATCAAGGATTTCAACAAATACCTGATCTCCGATCGCTTCGGCTTTCTTAATCATCTCAAGTTCCTTCGGTGTCTTAATCCTTCGCATAGCTGTAATCTGACTGCCGATCGGTACCAGCTCTTCTACCTGGAGCTTGTCTTTTAGGCTGCTGTATTTCGCATAAAGCATATCCTCTGCTTCAAAGCCCAGACGGCTGACTTTCTCTGTCTTGAAAATGTTATTCAGTGCCTCTTCGTAACCACCATTTCCTATGGTAATAACCTCATAGCCCTCGGCTTCCATTTCCGCCTGGATGGTATATCTGAAATCTGTCACCACTGCATGTCTTTTCTCGGAAATATAAATATATCCTGTCTCACCTGCAAATCCACTCACATAACGCATGTTGTTTCCATTTGATATTATGACTGCGTCAATGGAAAGTTTCTTTAATAGTTCCTGTACTTTTTTATAATTATCCATACTGTCTCCTGTCCTACTCTCGTTAATTATTTTGTAGCTTCATGATTGCATCTATCGCCAGCAGATACCCCTGTAATCCCAGACCGACAATCTGGCCGGTGCATGCCGGAGCGGTTACGGAGATATGTCGGAATTCTTCTCTCTGATGCACATTCGAAATATGTACTTCAATCTTAGGAACCGTAACGGAAGCAAGTGCATCACGGATTGCATAGCTATAATGGGTATAAGCTCCGGGGTTGATGATGATGCCATCTACTTCATCATAATAGGCCTTCTGAATTCGGTCGATGATACTACCTTCACTATTGCTCTGAAAGGTATCCACAGCAATTCCTTCCTTTTTCGCCTTCGCTTCCAAAAGTCCGAGCAGATGGTTGTAATCCTGTGCGCCGTAAATGCTCTTTTCCCTGATACCCAGAAAATTAAGATTTGGTCCGTTGATCACTAATATTCTCATAACCGTTACCTCATAATCCAGACTCTCCGTAATCTGCCTGAATTATCTTTTCCTTTCTCCTGACCGTTTAATAGATTAACTTCATGTATGCTTCCATGATCAGATCACTGATCTCGTTCACAGATCTGTCATCCGTCACTATGACCTTATGAGCAGCTTTTTCATAGATGGGAGCCCGCTGTATCAGAAGCTTCTCAATCTTTTGCTCTTTATCCTCTCCCTGAAGCAGGGGTCTGGTAGTATCGCCAGCCAACCGCTGCAATGTCGTCTGGCCGGAGGCCTTTAAGTAAACCACAAAGCCCATTTCCTTCAGTATTCGGGAATTCATTTCCTTTAGCGGCAGGCCTCCTCCTGTAGAGAGTACAGAATGCTCCAAGCCCTGTTTTAACTCCTTCAGCAGGTCCGTCTCCAGGCTGCGGAAGTACTCTTCCCCATGAACCGCAAAAATATGATGAATGGTATCTCCGGCTCTCTGTTCAATCAGCCTGTCCGTATCACGGAACTGATAACCCAATCGTTCTGCCAGACGTTCTCCGACGCTGGTCTTACCGGAACCCATAAATCCGATTAGAATAACATTATGTTTCATCCTGCTCTTCATCCTCAACTTCTTATATCCTAGTCATCTTCCGCTAAACCTTTATTGGTCCTTCTTAATCCTGCCCTTTGCCAGATCCCTGCGATAAAAATAAAGTACGATCCGTTCCAGCTTTCTTTTCAATACGATCTGGATTTCTTCCTTGGGGTGAATTGGTTTCACCAGATAGGTCATCATGCCGATCAGGTTCGCTCCATATACATCCGTGAAAAGTTGATCGCCGACAAAAACCGTATTTTCTATTCGTGTTCCCATGATTTTTGTGGCCTTGATATAATTCTTGACGAAAGGCTTATTCGCTTTATGAATGTAATTCGTATTGATCTTCTTGTTGAAACGGCGAACCCGTTCATCGCTGTTATTCGATATCAGACAGGTTTGAAAGCCTATCCCTTTTAATCTGGCAAATAGTTCAATCGCCCTTTCACTGGCATCTGCTCCATGTGCCACCAGAGTATTGTCAATATCGAACAAAATCCCCCGGTAACCTTCCCGGTATAATTTCTCATAATCTATGACATAGGAGGATTCCGCTATTCTTTTCGGATAAAATCTCTGCAGCATCTTATTTCTCCTCAATAATGATTATACAGTCCATGCATCTATTCTGCTCTGTTTACCAAATAATAATTCGCATACGGAAGGCTTACTTTATGTTAATACGGTCAGAAATAAAGTCTATTCATTTATTATAACAATGAACAGATTTAAGTACAAGTCTAAAACACTTTTTGATGGTAAATTACACCACTGACAGCAAAAAAAATTATTTGTCTGACCTCCACCCGAAAAACCGATAAAAAAACTTGGTAAATTGAGTAATATATGATAGTATAGCTTAACACAATTAGATACTACAGAAATAAATTGAATTCTATCAGACTATGGGAGGGAAAAATGATGAAGCCGAAAGATATCCTATGCCAATGGGTGGACGCCTTTAACAATTCCGATGCAGAAGCGCTCGGTAATCTATATGATGAAAAAGCAGTGAACCATCAGGTAGCGAATGAGCCGGTGATAGGCCAGGAAGCAATCAAAAGAATGTTTATACAAGAATTTTCTCAAGCTAAGATGGTATGTATCGTTGAAAATATTTTTGAAGACGGACAATGGGCCATCTTAGAGTGGCGCGATCCTCTTGGACTTAGAGGATGCGGGTTTTTTCAAATTGTCAATGATAAAATTGTATTCCAAAGAGGCTATTGGGATAAGTTATCTTTTTTAAAGTTGCACAATTTACCCATCGAATAATTCAACCAATCATCTGATATAAAAAGATGCTATTCTATATAACAGTATAAGGTCAGGACAACGGGCAACCCTGTTATCCTGACCTTAGCTGTTTTCGTATTTTGAAACAGCCACTTAGCTGTCTATGATTATCTTGAAATCATTTCTTTCCCTATGTAATATCATAAACATGAAGCGTGTATCATGATAGGATTAAAGCTTTTTACTTACAATCCGGATCAGACGTTCATCCGTTACCTCTGAGTCCCTGTTTACCATCGGGAAGCTCATAAGCTTATAAGTCCATACCGCCCTTCCGATGCCATATTCGATCAAAAGGTCACAGACATCCTCATGCCAGCGGAGATTCGAATCCATGGGAGCATGATCGATCACGCCGTATTCACCGCAATATAAAGGTACATTACGTTCCTTGATGAAATCCAGTGCCGGCTGAAGATAATTCCGGATATAATCCTTTCCCATCTTCTCCTCACATTCCAGCTTCTCATGGAAGAATTCAGATTTGCTTAGGTATTTCTGATATTCCTCATTTCCGGAAGGATAGGAAACCTCAAAATCCAATTCCTTCATAACCGGTTCCCAGGATGCCTTTTGATGAGTGAAGATATGAGGCTCATAATAGTGGAAGGTATATACCAGATTATCATCCTCTATTCTGTCCAGTTCCTTTAAGGTTCTGACGCTGTTATAGTTGTTACCGCCGATGATGATTACCCTGTCCTGATCAATCTCTCTGATTACCTCTACTGCCTGCTTACTCAGCTTATTCCAGCGGTCTGAATTCTGCTCCACGATCTCATTCAGTAATTCAAAGACAACATTTCTACCATAATCCCGATAACGCTTAGCAAAGCTTCTCCAGATGGAGAGAAAACGCCTCTGCAGCAGTTCGTCCTCGAATAACCTGTTTTCACTCAGAGAATGAAAGGCATATCCGGGGGTCCTATGGAGATCCAATATGATATTTAAATTATTTTTCATGCACCATCCGATACATTGGTCAATATATGCAAAACCCTCTTCCTTGTATTCAAAGGGCTTATCCTCTACTTCAATCACAGTATAGTCGATCGGCAGCCTAACATGATCCATGCCCCAGGAAGCAATCTGTTCGATATCCTTTTCTGTAATAAAGGTATCAAAATGCTTCTTACTACCCTCTTTAAACTGGGAAATCCAGCCGCCTAAGTTAACTCCCGTCTGATAACCTAATAGAATATTTCTCATGGTTGAGTCCTCTCTTCCCTCTCCGTAGTGTACGCTGATCTATCCGGTCTAAGCAAAAACCCATATACTGATGTGATATCTCGACCAATAAAATTCGGTTTTTGATATAACCATAGTATATGGGTTCTGAATTGTTTACAATGGAGTTATCGTTCCTTGCCATGCATTATCTTATATTTAGCCGGAACCGGCTCTTGCTTATCAGCTTTTAGGAACCTCTGAGGTACAATTGGGACATTTGGACGCTGCAACATTAATCTGGGTCTTGCAATACGGGCACTCCTTGGTTGTGGGAGCAGCCTCCTGCTCCGGCTTCTTGAGTTTATTGATCCATCTCACCAGCATAAATACCACAAATGCCATAATGATAAAATTAATGATACCCGAGATAAAAAGGCCATAATTAATCGTTGCAACCCCCAGGGCCTGCGCATCGGCCAGGGTCGCATAATGATTGCCGTCCAGTGCGATGAATTTGTCCGCAAAATCAATCCTGTTTGTTAATAAACTGATTACCGGCATAATGATATCATTGACCAGCGAGGTGACAAGACCATTAAAAGCAGTACCGATAATGATACCAACCGCCAGATCTATCATATTACCTCTTAATGCAAATTTCTTAAATTCTCGTAACATAGCTTCATCCTCCTTTTATTTTATCCTTCGGTTTCACGAGTATCCCCTTCCTTTCAGTCCGGTCAATCAAGAATGAACAATAGGGAATTTGTTTCTTCTCAGTATTTCTCCAGTACTCATAAGATATACAGGGCCAATCATTTATCGCGATCCGGACAGGACGATATTATGTTTGTGATTGAGTCTTCCTTACGACATACAGGAACCTGTCATGATTTTTGATAAATTCTTCATAGGGCATGTTCGGGTCAACGGATTGCGCAATCGAAGCCTCATAATAAAAGCTGATATTACTGTTAACAAACTCCTCCCGCATGCCACTTATAACCTCTCTTTTGCGTTTCATCAAAGCAAAATGCTGTTCTGTAAAATCCTTCACCTCATATGCTATGTGG
>JAEZLY010000127.1 GCA_023414985.1 Bacillota bacterium
GAAATAATAATCTCAGAGGAATCTTCCAGTTTTCTGATGATATTTACAATCTTCTGCTGAGCCTCTTCCACATCCTTCAGACGAACAGGTCCCATATATTCCATATCCTCACGGATCATGGATGCAAGACGCTTGGACAGGTTATTAAAGATTACGTTCTGAACCTCTTCATTAGAGCCCTTCAATGCGACAGCAAGCTCGTTGTTATCCACCTCACGAAGTACTCTCTGGATCGACTTATCATCCAGACTCAAGATATCCTCGAATACGAACATCTTCCGTCTGATCTCATCTGCCAGTTCAGGCTCTTCGATCTCCAAGGTCTCCATAATATGCTTCTCTGTACCGCGGTCTACGGTATTTAAGATTTCTACGATGGAATCCACACCACCAACAATGGTATAGTCCTGATTAACCAGGGATGCCAGCTTACGTTCCAATACCTTTTCCACTTCCTTGATGACGTCAGGCGAGGTACGATCCATCTGCGCGATACGCCTCGCAACATCGGCTTGTTTATCCGGTGCAAGTGATGAGATAATCGTTGAGGCTTGTCCCGGAGACAGGTAGGATAAAATCAATGCTATCGTCTGAGGATGCTCATCCTGAATGAAGTTGAGCAGCTGGGAAGCATCCGTCTTTCTGACGAATTCAAACGGTCTGACCTGCAGGGATGCAGTCAGCTTACCGATGACATCCCTTGCCTTATCCGAACCAAGTGCTTTTTCCAAAAGCTCCTTGGCATAGGAAATACCGCCCTCTGCAATATATTGCTGAGCAAGACAGATCTCATAGAACTCATCCATAACCTGATCCTTGGTAGCAGGCGATATACTGCGAGTATTCGCTATCTCAAGCGTCATGGTCTCTATCTCTTCTTCTTTCAAATGCTTAAATATGCTGGCAGAACGTTCCGGGCCGAGAGAGATCAAAAGAATCGCTGCCTTCTGTATGCCGGTGATTTCACCATTGTTTTTAGCCATAACAACCTCCATCCCGCTGAATAAACAGCGCTAATTCAACTGAGTATCATTCAGCCTGCCTCTGTTTAGCTCCAATCCTCGTTCAGCCAGTTTCGCAACAGCTGTGCCACTGCCTCCGGCTTCTCGTCTACAAACTTCTCTATCATTCTTCTGACCTCGGATACCTCATTAAACTCAATATCCTCAATGGATTGATTTTCTTTGGTGGTTGCGAGCAGCTGCTCTACCGAAAGCTCAGGTTCCAATTCGGTCACTTCAACCGGTCCGATTCCCTTAAATACTACGAAGATCAGAAGACCGACAATCAATACAGCAAGAACAATCATCAATATATTGGACCAGCTCCAGACTCTGCCTGCAGTTGGAACAAAGACCGGCTGTTCATAAGCAGTAATTGAAATCTTATCCACTGCGATACCGGTTGCCATGGATACCATCGTTGCAATGGAAGGATCCACCTGTATAATCTTATTCCCGCCGTTCTGCTGGGCATACTGCGTAAAGGTCGTTCCGCTCAATAATCCCTGTTGCTTTAAATCCGCTTCTTTATAGTTCGTTACCTTACGAAGCACGATACTGATGGAGGATTTCTCAGGTACGATCGCTCCGATCTCATATTCCGTATTGGTTACCCTTTCATTCGGGAGATAATCGTATTCTTTCGTCTCTACATTACTGTTATTGGAGGCTTGATTCTGAACCTGATAGGTTGTCTCATCATTGGAGGTAGTCCCGGGTACCCCACCCGAGCTGTCAGCATTCTGCGCGGTATAGGTATAACTATGCTTATATAAGCCCTGATCCTGTCCTTCTGCTGGGAGATATTCCGTATAAAGCTGGGTAACCTTGTCCATATTGAAGGTCAGATTCGGCATAATTTCCGCGTCATCATAACCGCTTTTTAAAAGTCCCATATAAAGATTATTGATAAAGGTATTGCGAAGTCTTTGCTTAAAATCTTCATTCGAGCTTGCATTGCCGGAATACAGATCCTGCTCTCCTCCGAACAGCAGATTCCCCTCCTGATCAGCAACCTTGATCCGATCCGTTGACTTATTGCCTATGACAGAAGCCACTACCTCTGCAATCGTCTGGGCTGATTCCGGCTTGAAGTCATCGTTGACAGTAAGTAGGACGCTTGCAGAAGTTTCTTCTGCCTCCGTCAGGATGGAATCACTACTTTCCGAAGGAATATAATATACTTCGGCATCTTCCACACCTTCCATTGTTTTCAGATAATTACGCAGCTGATTCTGAAGATAGAGATTTAACTTCAAGGTACGGTCACTGTTCGTGGTACTGAGACTATTATTTAGAAGCTCATCAACGGAAATACCGGTGGATGGCATATCGTTGCTTGCTAAGAGTAATACTGCATCGGAATATCTCTTTGCGTCGACGGATACCGTCAAATCATCGCTGCCAAGCTTATAGGCAATGTTCTCACCTTTGAGGATATCAACAATCTGACTGGCTTCCTTGGTTGTCTCCGCAACCTTGAGCGTTGTGTATTCCACCCGCTGCATTAAAAAGATCAGCAAGCCAAAAGCGAGGATAACAATACAGAAAACACTGATGATGATTGTTTTCTGCTTGTTGGTATATTTATTCCAAAGATCAAGTAATTGTCTTGGTATTTGTTTTAATCTTTCAGCCATTACCGTTTGCTCCTTAGTCTGGTTTACTCACAGATTATTACTTCTTATTATTCATTGATTAAGATGTCAAACGGTGCTTTCGACACCTTAATCATTTGATACATTTAATTAAAACTGCAGGTTCATGATTTCCCGGTATGCATCCATCACAGCATTTCGTACTGCTACTGTATATTGCAGGGAGAGATTTGCCTTCTGTTGAGCTACCTGAAGATCATGGGTATTATCCGTAAGTCCTAGAGCATAGGAAGTTTCTGCATCCTCAGCAGCATTGGTGTAATCATTTGTCTGTTTCACCATGTTTACTGCAGCCTGAAACATGCTTTCAAAGGTTGAATTACCGTTTTCTGAGGGTTTCAAGACATTGCCGGTCCCCAGCTTGTTTAAATCTGCTATATTACCGATTGAACTGATGTTCATGATTTACCTCCGGTGATTATTTTCCGACTTCAAGACCTTTCAAGGCCATGTTTTTCGTTGCATTAAACGCAGTAACGTTCGCTTCATAGGATCTGGTAGCACTGATCATGTCTGTCATTTCCTGAACGACGTTAACATTGGGATAGGTTACATAACCATCCTCATCCGCATCCGGATGGGAGGGGTCATATACCTTCCTCATCTCGGTAGTATCATCCTCTGCAATTTCCGTAACCTTGACACCGTTCCCGACTGTGCCTGCGGTTTTCATCAGAACTGTTCCGAAAGGAGAGATATCCTTTTCCGCGAATACTACGGTCTTCCTTCTGTATGTATTGCCATGCTCGTCCCTGGTGGTATTCACATTCGCTATATTCTGGGAAATGATATCCAGTCTTAATCTTTGAGCAGTCATACCGCTTGCGCTGACATTCATTCCGTTCATGAACGACATAACTCTTACCTCCTATGAAATTAGCTGAAACAGCTTCTGCCAGAAGCTCCAGCCATTTATGAATTTATATAATTAAATGAATCTTTCAATTTTATTTTGCAGAAAGAACACTCCTGATCCGACTGAATTCCTGAGTCATGGAATCCATCAGTGCATAATAACGAATCTGATTTTCAGCCAGATTAGCGGATTCAGTATCAATATCTACGTTATTACCATCCAGACGGTAGCTGAGAGAAGCATTGTCTGTATATACCGTAGCGTCCAGCGAATTCATATCCGCATTCGCAACCCTGTGATCCAGGGAACCATCCCCTATTAAGGAGTTCATTAAATACGATTCAAATTGAACGTCCTTCCTCTTATAGCCAGGTGTGTCAACATTCGCGATGTTATTAGAAATTACCTCGTCCCTCTTCCAGCTTGCATCTGCTGCTTTGTCTAAAACGTTAATGTAGTTAAATGCATTCGAGCCGATCATATGCGCACTCCTTTCCATACAAATATTATAATAAATATTTAAAAAAACACAAGATATATTTAAAAAACTAGTAGAATAATACTATAACTTGTATAATACTGGATTTCACATGAAAACCCTGCTGTCATGCGGGCTCGAGAAATATCGACTGCCGGCGATCTGATAAATACTGGGGTTTCACCCATCAATTCATAATTATTCATAAGCAGCAATATTACTAAAAAATCACTATCATTGGGATGTTCCTGCAGCAAAAGTCCCACCATAAGATAATTTTGGAAGCTCTGAAACAGAAAAAAGGATTCATGAGCTATTACCCCCCACAAATCCTTTTGCATTTCAAATCCATTCATTTATTGATTATTCAAATTCTTCAATTCATCAAAGACCACATCGTTCAAGACTCGGATATAAGTTCCTTTCATACCTGACGAACGGGATTCGATGACTCCTGCACTTTCGAATTTACGAAGTGCATTGACAATTACTGATCTGGTGATTCCGACACGATCAGCGATCTTGCTGGCTACCAGAATACCTTCATTGCCCTTTAATTCTTCAAATATATGTGTGATTGCTTCGAGCTCTGAAAAAGATAATGTACTGATTGCAGATTTTACTATCTGTACCTTCCGGTTCTCTTCCGCATTCTCTTCATTAACGGACCGCATCATCTCCAAGCCCACAACCGTCGTACCGTACTCGCTTAATATGATATCGTCCAGTGTGTACTGGGGCCCATTCTTATATAAGAACAGCGTACCAAGTCTCTCACCTGCTATATCAATCGGTGTTATGATAGCCTGGTAAGTATCCACATTATCAAATTCAAATCCAAGCGTTCTTAAATTAACATTTTCCTTAGTCGATAATATGTTCAGGAGTCTTTCGTTTAACAAGCTGTCTATATGTCTGCCTACGGCATCCTTAATGAGTTCCTTAATCTCATTGATGTCGCTGCGGTTTTTTACTCCTAGCACTTTCCCCTTACGGCTGATTACTAAAACATTGGATGCAAGTATTTCGCTCAAGACAACACAGATGTCATTAAATACAACCTTATGCGAATTATTATTATGCAGCAGGTTGTTAATCTTTCTTGTTTTATCTAGTAACTGTACACTCATTACTTGGTTCCTCCCAGTTTTTTCTGATCCCCTCTAGGCCTTCCAACATACAAGGTTCCATGCCGTAAGGCAGAACAAATACGAACTAACGAAGTTATGCACGCATTTACGATCAGTGTAATTGGAAGAAGCTATACAACTAGGAATTATTGCTAATTGTATCACCTTTTTAATAATATCACATATTATCACCAAAAACAATAGGCTATTCGCTATTTTGACGCACATTATGACCTAATTTTTAAATATTTTGTCCAATTTTGCGTATTTTCGAAAAAAATATTATAATTTATCACAATTTGGTTTCCGCTTGACGCGGAAACCAAGTCCTGTCTACGCTGTTTTAGCACTTAATTAAACAATTATGTCAAATGAGATTCGTACGATAAAAGTTCATTCGCTATTTCGCTATATTCACCACATGTCCGCATTTATCATTCTCACAGACAAGCTTATTTCCCTTTTCCAGCAGGATGCCTCCGCATTTCTCGCAGCGTGTTCCCGACGGTTTCTGCCAGGTCATGAATTCGCAGGTCGGATTATTGACACAGCCATAATATTTTCTGCCCTTTTTTGTCTTCCTCACAACGATGTCACTTCCGCAGAAGGGGCATTCCACGCCGATTTTTTCCAGATACGGTTTTGTATTTTTACATTCCGGAAAACCGGGACAAGCCAGGAATTTACCATGGGGGCCGTATTTCACAACCATATTACGTCCGCATTCCTCACAGATCTCCTCAGTCACCTCATCCTCAATCTGGATCTTATCAAGTACCAAATGAGCATTATTGACGGCTTCCTCCAAATCCGGATAGAAATTGCTGATAATCGTCTTAAAACTAACAGTGCCATCCTCCACACAGTCCAGAAGGGATTCCAAATTTGCTGTAAAGTTGACATCCACGATACTCGAAAATGCTGCCTTCATAATATTGTTCACAGCTTCTCCAAGCTCCGTAACATACAAGTTCTTATTTTCCTTCGCCACATAGCGCCTTGAGATAATCGTCGTGATCGTAGGGGAATAGGTACTCGGCCTTCCGATTCCAAGCTCCTCTAACGTCTTAACCAAGGAAGCCTCGGTATAATGAGCAGGTGGCTGGGTAAAATGCTGACTGGGCTCCAGCTTGATCAGGGAAAGCTTCTGACCCTCTTCAATCGTGTCAAAATTAGCCCCGGTTTCCTCTTCCTCTTCCTCAGGTGTATAAACACTCATAAAGCCTTCGAAAACTACTTTTGAAGAAGCAGCAGTAAATTTCAAATCATTCGCATCGATCTTAATCGTCGTAGTCTCATATTTTGCTGCCTGCATTCTGCTGGCTGCAAAACGTCTCCAAATCAGCTGATACAGTCTGTATTGATCCCGGTTCAGAGAGTTTTTCAGCTCCTCCGGTGTGTACTCTATATAGGTGGGACGGATTGCTTCGTGGGCGTCCTGAATCTTCTTACCGGTCCGACCCAGATTTTCCTCTATTGCTACAAATTCTTCCCCATAATGCTCCTTGATGAACTGCTTGGCAGCCTGATCTGCCTCATCACTGATACGGACGGAATCAGTACGTAGGTAGGTTATCAGACCGACGGTACCGTGGTTCTTAAGATCCACACCCTCGTATAACTGCTGAGCCAGCTGCATCGTCTTCTGAGTAGAAAAGTTCAATGCCTTAGCGGCTTCCTGCTGCAGAGTACTGGTCGTAAAAGGCAGCGGCGCCTTACGGATGCGTTCGCTTTTTTTGATCTCATTTACAACAAATTTAGCGTTCTCAAGCTGTCTGATGATATCATTCATCTCTGCTTCACTGCGGATATCCCGTTTCACACCGTTCAGCTTCGCAACAAGAGGTTTCTTCTTTCCCTTGATGTCAAATTCTGCTTCCAGGTTCCAGTATTCCTCGGGAACAAAAGCATTGATCTCATCTTCTCTGTCGCAGATGATGCGCAAAGCCACGGATTGAACTCTTCCGGCGCTTAATCCGCGCTTCACCTTACTCCAAAGCAAAGGACTGATACGGTAACCCACCATACGGTCAAGCATACGCCGCGCCTGCTGGGCATTCACAAGATCCATATCGATATCTCTGGCCTGCTTGATGGAAGATTTTACAGCATTTTTCGTAATTTCATTAAATGTAATTCTGCTGGAATCTTTCTCTTCCAGCTTCAGTGTCTGTGATAAATGCCAGGAGATTGCCTCTCCCTCACGGTCAGGGTCAGTTGCAAGATAAACCTTGTCTGCCTTCTTCACTTCCTTACGAAGCTTAGCCAGCAGATCACCCTTTCCTCTTATAGTTATATATTTCGGCTCATAATCGTTCTCTATATCGATACCCAACTGGCTCTTCGGCAGGTCCCGGACATGACCGTTGGAGGCCAAGACTTCATAATTCGCCCCCAAAAACTTTTTGATTGTTTTGGCCTTAGCCGGTGATTCTACGATGACAAGATATCTCGGCATGCTAGTAATTCCCTCATTTCTTTATTTGCTGTATGGATATCAAAACTTATTTTTTTACTTTGGTTCCAAACAAAAGAAGCATATACTATTTTACCGCTATTTTCAAGCGATTTATAATTTTTTTTCATTTCGTCCATAGTTTGTTCATAAATGCTTAAGGAACAATAAGTTCCTAAGAATAGATATTTCCCAGTTATGATCTATATTATTGATAAAGTGCCAAAAGGTGCACAGCACCTTTTAGGGTAAGCATACTGCTATACAAGCTTGCTTGCAAAAGCAGTATGCTTTATTCAACAAAGCACCGTAGGTGCTTTGGCACTTTATCATTAACACTTTACCATCAGCCTCTATCAGCAGACTATCATCCGCTTTTTACCCTTCATCAACAGCACTTCCTCAATAATTGTCTGCATGCTCTCTCAGAACAAAATATGCAGGATAGAACAATTTTAATAACCTGTCTTACGATTAGGATTGAGAAATCGTATCCCTCTCGTTTGCAATTCTTCTATATAAAATGTACTTTTCAACAGCAAAAGATTTAACCATTCTATACCAACTTTCTCCATAATGCAAGTAAAATTCTGCAACTATCCTAATCGGGCTGTGTGGAGGTCAGGAAATACAATAGTAATTCTTCCTGGTCTGCCTTACCATACCCTTCAGCTCCAAATACAGCAGTTGTTCCATCAGCTGGTTCAATGGTAACCCTGTGGTTAGTGCAATTTCTTCAATATGCTTTGGATCGGCAGTCAGACCGGAGCAGATCTTCACGACCAGAGGATCCGTTTCCCGACAGCCCGGTAAAGACGACTTAGCAGACTCAGAATAACCCGGGAGCAGTTCCTCCAGGATATCCTTCGGAGAAGTCACCGGCTTCGCTCCAAGCTTCAACAGATTATTACACCCCTCGCTTAAGGTATCCGTGACCCGTCCCGGCAGCGCAAAGATATCCTTACCCTGATCCAGCCCCAAATCCACAGTAATCAAGGAACCGCTCTTCGCTCTGGCTTCAATTACCAGGATTGCATCACTGATGCCGCTGATGATACGGTTACGCATCGGGAAATTTCCAGCCAGGGGTTTCACTCCCGGAGCATACTCCGACAGAATTCCTCCATGCTGCTGCATATCCATATAGAGTCCTATGTTCTCCTGCGGATAGCATATGTCTATTCCGCAACCCAGAACACCATAGGTTAAGCCCCCGGTGCTTAACGCTCCCTGATGAGAATAGGTGTCAATCCCTCTGGCAAGTCCGCTTATGATCGCTACCCCTTCTTTTGCTACAGCTCCGGCAAGATACCTTGCCATCTCACTCCCATACTGGGAACATTCTCTTGCTCCAATAACGGAAAGGCATTTTGTTTCTTTCGCAGGAAGGGATCCTTTGATATACAAAGAAAACGGTGCCGCATAAATTTGTCTTAATTTATCCGGGTATTGCTCTTCTTCCTTCGTGATAAAGAAAATCCCGTCCCGGATCAGCCTACCGTATGCTTCCTCCAGCTTTTCCGGGTCCCGATCAGAGTATAAAGCAGTCAGATCCTCCTCTGATAAAAGCTTTATTCCTGTCTCGCTGAGGATTTTCTCCCGACAGTCCGCAAGGGTGTCCCTAGATGCATGGAAAATCTCTTCGACATTACCGAAGTAACAGAGTAATGCTTCGATTTTTCTCGGACCGATATTCTTCCTGTTACTCAGCCAATAATGATATACCTTATGATCCATAAATAAACTCACTCCCCCCAATACTTCTGATCCATACTCCTGTAACAGATGGCTTCACTCAAATGTTTTACTGTGATGCGATCACTGCCATCCAAATCAGCGATCGTCCTGGCCACCTTCAGAATTCTATGGTATGCCCTAGCACTGAAATTCATCCTGATAAAGGCCTCCTCCAGAAGTTCCTGCTCCTTTGGCTCAAGGCGACAATATTTCTTAATACTTCTGGGGGTCAACTGAGAGTTGAAATAGATGTTCTCATTTCGATAGCGCTCAAGCTGAAGCTCCCTTGCCCCCTCGACACGTTTTCTGATCTGTTCGGAGGTTTCCTGCCTTTCCTTTAACTGAAGTTCTTTGTAATTCATCTGTAAGGCTTCAATACAGATATCAAAGCGATCCAGTAAGGGTTGGGATATCTTTCCGAGATATCGCTTCACCATCGGAACGGAGCAGTTACAGCGGTTACGATCCGGATAATAACCACAAGAGCAAGGGTTCATGGCAGAAACTAACATGAACCCCGCCGGATATCGGAAGGTCGCATTCAGCCTCGATATTGTTACCGATTTCTCCTCCAAAGGCTGTCGTAATACTTCGATGGTATTCTTCTGAAATTCGGGCAGTTCGTCCAGAAATAGGACGCCAAGATGTGCCAGACTGATTTCACCGGGTTTCGGGATCTGACCGCCGCCAACCAAAGCAGCTGTCGTAATCGTATGATGCGGACTGCGAAACGGCCTGTCTGTGATCAGCCCTTGCTGCCCCATTAAGCCTGCAATACTGTAAATCTTCGATATCTCCATACTTTCGTCAAAGGTCAGTTCCGGAAGAATCGTAGGAATCCTTTTGGCAAGCATGGTCTTACCTGCACCCGGCGGCCCGATCATCAGGATATTATGCATCCCCGAGGCTGCAATTTCAATTGCCCGCTTTGCTGCAAGCTGTCCTGCCACCTCTGAGAAGTCCAACCCTTCTTCTTTTTCCCTGGAAACAAACAAGCTTTTTCTGTCAATCTTCTCCGGAGTAAATCCTCCCTGCCCTTGCAGCAGCTCAACGGCTTCTCTGAGCGACTGTACTCCATAGGTAAGGATCCCTTCCACTACTCCGCCTTCCTTTGCATTTTCCTTTGGAACGATGCACTTATGAAAGCCCTGCATTTTTGCGGAATAGACAATGGGCAGGACACCGTTTACTTTATTTACATTACCGTTTAAGCTGAGTTCCCCGATGATTAGCGTATCCTTTAGATACTCCTCGGGAAGATGGCCAAAGGCCGTAAGAATTGCGATTGCTACCGGCAGATCGAAGGCAGTCCCTTCCTTTCTGATATCTGCAGGTGACAGGTTAACTGTAATCCGCTTGGCTGGCAGCTGGTATCCGGAATTCTTGAGGGCAATTCGTACTCTCTCTCGAGCTTCCTTTACTTCGGAACCAAGATAGCCGACCATATCGAACAGCGGAAGTCCGTCACTGACATCCGCCTCGACGGATACGATCAGTCCGTCAATCCCATGGATTGCGGCACTGTATGCTTTACTGAACATTTTACTGCTCCTTCCTGAGTCTCTCCCACTCAGAAGGAATCATTTGCCTATTCAAAGTATAGCAAAGGATGAAATTTAACGCAAGAATAAAATCTTTGCTATTATACTTTATCCGACATACATACAATATATAAATAACATTTTTGAGGTACGCCATGGATATTCACGTTGTCCAGCCCGGTGAAACGATTAATTCCATCGCTGCACTTTATGGAGTGTCAGCCGAAAAAATAATACAGGATAATGAGTTAGTCAACCCATATGAATTGGTGCCCGGACAAACAATTGTTATTGTTTATCCGGTGCAGACGCATACGGTTCAGGAAGGTGATACTTTAGAAGGCATCGCTGATGCTTACGGCGTATCCGTCATGCAGCTTCTTAGGAACAATTCCTTTCTTGCCAAAAGAGAGTATATTTACCCGGGAGAAGTACTTACAATCAGCTACAATACAAATGGTACTCTCACGACAAATGGTTTTTGTTATCCCTTCATCAATCAGGAGCTTTTGAAGAAGACCCTGCCGAATCTGACCTACCTGTCCATATTTAATTATAGGGCTATGAAGGAGGGGGTAATCACCTCCTATTATGACGATACGGTAATCATCGGATTGGCCAAAGAGTATGGTACCCTTCCGCTTGTCATGCTGAGTACCTTGTCCGCGCAGGGAGAACCCGACATCGAGGTTACTTATGAGATGCTGCTGAATGAAGAGTATCAGAATAAACAGCTTGTGAATTTATTGAATATTCTTAGTTCAAAAGGTTATTTAGGGGTAAATTTTATATTTAATTTTATTAACAGTACGAATCAAAGCCTTTACGAAAATTTTATCACAAAAGCCTCTGCCGCCTTAATGGCGGAAGGCTATCTGGTATTTGTTACAATCAATCCAAATATAAAAAATGATAATGGAAAAATCACCTTCGATCAGATCGATTATACTGTCATCAGCAACGCAGTAAACGGTATTATCTTTCTGGAATTCATCTGGGGGTCAAATAGCGAACCTCCGGCTCCGGTCAGCTCTATTGAGGAAATCAGAACCTTCGTGGACTATGCCATCACCAGTGTACCGCGGGATAAATTTGTAATCGGAGAACCAACGATGGCTTATGATTGGCCACTCCCTTTCATCCCCGGAAAAACCGTGGCCAATTCCTTAACCATTGATGCAGCCATTAGCTTAGCTCATGATGTGAACAGTCAGATTCAATTCGATATGGTTTCCCAGACTCCATTCTTCAATTATTTCCTGTACAGTGTAGGCTTCCCGGTACAGCATATCGTATGGTTCACCGATGCCAGGAGCTACAATGCCCTATTAACCTTAGTCAGGGAACACGAATTGTTCGGCACAGGAATATGGAGCGTCATGGTATACGAACCTCAGCTCTGGCTGGTCGTAAACTCCCAGTATAATGTGGTCAAGTTATTACCGGAAAACAAATAGAAAAAAGCGACTCCAGATATCCCAAATCTGATTATCTCGTAAACTCGCTATCAGGTTCACGTGCGCGTTTGCATTGTTCACCTTTGCTTTCGCGTAAATGTATAGTTTGCAGGACAACTTGCTGATTTTGTAAGACAATAACAAACATGTTAATAAATAAAATCTTTGCACTTATACTTTATCTGACATACATACAATATACAAATAATATTTTTGAGGTACGCCATGGATATTCACGTCGTCCAGTCCGGTGAAACGATTAATTCCATCGCTGCACTTTACGGAGTGTCAGCCGAAAAAATAATACAGGATAATGAGTTAGTCAACCCATATGAATTGGTGCCCGGACAAACAAT
>JAEZLY010000136.1 GCA_023414985.1 Bacillota bacterium
GAACGCGCACGCGAACCTGATAGCGAGTATACGAGCTTATCAGGTTGGGAATGCTAACCCTTTCTCTTTCTGTGTCACATTCTTTTTTGCAACAGCCCCTTAAGTTCCCACATAGATACCAATCGTAACTTTCTACCTTAAGCTTATTATTTTGTATTACATTCTTGCAGTTTGAATAGGAAAGTATTAGTATGTTCTATAGAAGATAGGATAGGAACAAAGGGGGAAGGGCAGGATGGAGAATAAGATTGTTGTAGCTTTGAAAGCAATCATTATCTATCAACAGAAAGCTTTGATTATTCAACGCTCCTATGGAGAAGTCTCGGGCAGCGGATCCTGGGAATTCGCCGGTGGGAAGCTGGAATTTGGTGAAGATCTTGAAACCGGACTGAAACGGGAGATTATGGAGGAGGTTGGCCTTATTGTTCATGTTGAGCGGCTGCTTTATGCATCAACCTTTCAATCGAAGGAAAACCGTCAAACCGTCATATTAAATTATCTTTGTCACAGCTTCACGGATCAGATCACCCTGTCGGAGGAGCATGAGCGTTATCTTTGGGCGGATAAGAAGACAATGAGAAAATATTTAGCAAAGGGCATCCTTCATGATCTCGAGGGCAATCATATCTTTGAACAACTGGATATCTTATAAGGAATAGGATTGATACTGCATAATAGGATTGAATAAGATAAGGATATCACCGAATCTGTAAGGGGAGGCGGGATATCCTTTTATAAAAAAGAAATAAGCCATCCTGATATGAAAATATGACATTTTCTTTTTTGATGATTTGATATAAGATTCTGATATGACAAGAAGGAGGTTAATTATGAAATTCAGTAACGGCTGTTGGCTTCAAAGACAGGGAACAGAGATTTTTTCTCCCACACAGGTTTATTTTTCAAAAGAAGAGGAAGGCGGTATCACCTTGTGTGCACCGACCTTTAAGATTGCCGGCCGCGGAGATACCATCGGCGGTGTAACACTGACGATAAGAATTACCGCTCCGCTTCCAGAGGTATTAAGGGTTGAATGCAGACATTATCTCGGTGTAAAGAAAAAGACACCGGAATTTGAATTATACTACGACAAGGATTGTAGGCTTAACATAGAAGAAAATGATCGTATGTTAATCATATCGAATGACAGTATGAGAGCAGAGATCAATAAGACGGAATGGAAAATGTCCTTCTATCGTGGTGAGGAGAAGCTGACAGAAAGCAGTCTGAAGGATCTTGCCTATGTCAAAACAGATTTTCAAGGACTGGCCTATGATGACGGAAAACCAGAGAATACCTATATGCGGGAAAGACTTTCCCTCGCTGTCGGTGAATTGGTTTATGGACTTGGAGAACGGTTTACTCCCTTTGTGAAGAACGGTCAAAGCGTAGACATCTGGAATGAGGACGGTGGTACCTCAACAGAACAGACCTATAAGAACATCCCATTTTATCTGTCCAATCGGGGTTACGGTGTATTTGTCAATCATCCGGAGAGAGTTTCCTTCGAGGTGGGTTCGGAAAGTGTAAAAAAGGTTCAATTCTCCGTGCCGGGAGAAAGCTTGGATTATTTTATCATCAACGGACCTTCCATGAAGGAGGTCCTGATGCGATATACACAACTTACCGGTAAGCCGGCATTGCCCCCTGCCTGGACCTTTGGATTGTGGCTGTCCACCTCCTTTACAACCAAATATGATGAAGCAACCGTAAACAGCTTCGTAGATGGGATGTTCGAACGAGGAATCCCTTTGAAGGTATTTCATTTTGACTGCTTCTGGATGAAGGAATTTCACTGGAGTGACTTCTTATGGGACAGCAGAGTATTTCCGGATCCGGAAGGTATGCTGAGACGTTTGAAAGCGAAGGGATTAAAGATCTGCGTCTGGATTAACAGCTATATCGGGCAGGAGTCCGTTCTGTTCCGGGAAGGTGCTGAAAAAGGCTATTTTATCAAGCGTATGAATGGGGATGTATGGCAATGGGATATGTGGCAATCCGGTATGGCTATTGTAGACTTCACCAATCCGGAAGCCCGTATCTGGTTTGCTTCCAAATTAGAGCGTCTTCTGGATATGGGAGTTGATTGCTTTAAGACGGACTTCGGTGAGAGAATACCGACAGATGCTTTATATTATGACGGCTCCGATCCGGTTAAGATGCATAATTACTATACCTATCTTTATAATCGTACGGTATTTGAACTGTTGGAAAGAAAACGCGGGAAGAACGAAGCGGTTCTTTTTGCCAGAAGTGCAACTGTAGGCGGACAGAAATTTCCCGTACACTGGGGCGGTGACTGCTGGTCAGATTATGAATCCATGGCAGAAAGCCTGCGCGGTGGTCTATCTCTGACCATGTCCGGCTTCGGCTTCTGGAGTCATGATATTGGAGGTTTTGAAAATACTTCAACACCCGATGTCTATAAACGCTGGTGTGCCTTCGGATTATTATCCACACATTCCAGACTGCATGGCAGCTCCTCCTATCGGGTTCCGTGGGCTTATGATGAGGAAGCAGTATCCGTTGTACGGTTTTTTGCTAAGCTGAAGGCATCTCTGATGCCGTATCTGTTCGGTAATGCTGTGGAAACCTCCGTAACCGGGCTTCCGTCCATCCGAAGTATGATATTGGAATTCAGTCAGGATCCGACCTGCGGTTACCTGGATAAACAGTATATGCTGGGCCCGAAGCTTCTGGTTGCTCCGATCTTCCGTCCTGACGGAATGGCAGGGTATTATCTGCCAGAAGGAAAATGGACTAATTATTTCACAGGAGAAGTAAGATGCGGAGGCCGCTGGTATCAGGAGAAGCACGATTATCTCAGCCTGCCGTTGTATGTCAGAGAGAATAGTATTCTGCCGATCGGTGCAGTAGATACGGATTCAGTTTATGACTATGCTGATCAGGTGACGCTAGCGGTCTATGAGCTGCAAGACGGAATCAGCACTTCAGCTGTCATATATCAGCAGAATGGTGAACAGGTACTTTCTGCTGAGCTTCTCAAAAAGGGCGACGAGATTACCATGGATATACGGACGAAACAGCCTTATCGAATCAGATTAATCAATCGGACAGATATAGAAAGAGTAAGCGGCGGATGCTTTTCAACTGAAGGTAAGGATACTCTGATTGTTCCGGATGGTGCCGGAGCTATCCGTATCAGCTTAAGGAGATAGCTGAAAATAGTGATTAAAAGAAGATAATCACAGAAGGATATCAATATCCTATAGAACTAAGTTTGCTGGTTCTCTTGTAATAGGGGATGAGGGATGTGATATTATCACATACTAGCTTCAAACCGTGTGATAATATGAATTAACAAGTTCATACGGAAGGGAAGTGGTAAGGAATGTTTTCATTGTTTCAACGAGGAAGTACGGAAGCAGTTCATGTCAGCGAATTGGATGGGCTGCCACCGGATATTAACCTGATCGATATCAGGGAACCCTATGAATGTGTCCATGCCAGCATTAAGAATGCAAAGAATATACCGATGGGCCAGCTGTTATCCTCACCTGAGAAATATCTAAACAAGGATAAAAAGTACTATATTATATGCCAGTCCGGAGGAAGAAGCTCCAATGCAACTTCGGTACTAAGCAGGGCAGGGTATGATGTGGTAAATGTCAGAGGCGGTATGAGCGGATACTACGGTAAATACAGAAAATAAATAACAGGGTTGCTGCATCCGATTTTGCATCAACCCTGTCTTATTTTTACTCTGCTCCAGGTTTTACCACCAAGCTTCTGCCTGCATTTTCTCATCCTTGGAGACAACCTCTTTCACCATGTCTTCCTTGAATTTTTCAAGCTTAGAATTGAGCTCCTCATCATTCACTGCAAGAATCTGAACAGCCAGGAGACCTGCATTGTCTGCTCCATCGATGGCAACAGTCGCAACCGGAATACCCTTAGGCATCTGTACGGTAGAAAGAAGAGAATCAAGACCATCCATCGTAGAGGACTTAATCGGGATGCCGATTACAGGGAGAGTAGTATGTGC
>JAEZLY010000153.1 GCA_023414985.1 Bacillota bacterium
ACGGTAAAGAGGTGATCCTGGAGGATCCCTGTAATAAAGGAATTATGGAGACCTTTCTGACAGCCGGCTGTAAGCTTCTTCCCATTCCTGCAGATCAACAGGGTCTTTGCACCTCGGGGCTCAACACTCTTTCCGCGAAAGCCGTCTATGTTACCCCTTCCCATCAGTTTCCACTGGGAGGGATCCTGCCGGCAATGCGTCGCGCGGAGCTCCTGCATTATGCAAGAGAACACCGGGTCTACCTGCTGGAGGATGATTATGACAGTGAATTCCGATATGCAGGTGATCCGGTATCACCCCTTTATGCGATGGACCGACAGCAAGTCATCTATATCGGTACCTTCAGTAAAGTATTATTCCCTGCGATACGAATTGGATATGTCCTTCTTCCGCCGGAGCTGCATTCCCGTTTTAAGGAGCTGCGGATGCACCTGGATGTCCAGAATTCTCCCTTTGAGCAGGCCGCTCTGGCGGAATTCTTAAGAACCCGCAAATTTGATCGTCATATCCGACGGATGCGAAGACTCTACGGAGAAAGAAGAGCAGTTCTGCTGTCGGAATTAAAGGAGGCCTTCGGAGACACCTGGCAGGTCTGGGGTGACAGTGCAGGCTTACATCTTGCCGTTGAGTTTAAGAATCAGAGCTTTGATGATGACTTCTTCCTTCACTGCTCGCAGGCAGGGCTAAAGCTTACCTCAGTCGAGCGGCACAGTATCTGCAAGGGGCACCACCGGAATAAGCTACTACTCGGTTACGGACATCTGGAACCCGAATTGTTACGGGAGGGAATTCACCTGCTCAGTGATATGATATATAGCAGAAAGGAAGGCTCCACTTTCCGGTAAAAAAGTTGGAGCCTTCCTTCTTACTATCCTATTTAAATCATAAAACCCTCTACATTCTTTAGCTTAAACACCCTGTCACAGGGAGTTGATTTCCCCAGTTCTCCGGTATTTAAGATTACATCCAGCAGATCGTCATACATGATGGACGCAGTCGGCCCTGCCCCGGAGCCCTGACCGTAGAAAGCCCGGATACCGCTCTGTCTGCTCTCTACAAAGATCATATTGTTATTCCCGCTGACCCTTGAGAGAAGCTTCTCTTTCTCAATTAGTGCAGGTCCTACATAATAAGACAGGGTTCCATCCGGATTCTTTCTTGCACAGGCAAGCTGCTTTAGGACGGAACCATTTTGAGACTGATCCGAACCAGCCTCGCCCGTTATCCTGTTCAATGGTTCGGGACTGATCTTCTTCGTGGAACAGGTCATCTTCATCCCGAGATTTAGGAGAATTACGAGTTTATAGGCTGCGTCCCAACCGTCAATATCCTCCGAAGGATCATTTTCTGTATACCCCAGCTGCTTCGCACGTTCGATTGCTTCAGGGAAGGGAATTCCCTCCTCGCTGGCGGAAGAAAGAATATAGTTTGTCGTTGAGTTCAGAATTCCGTAGATTCCGGTAATCTCTTCTCCCTTCGCCATATTCCGCAAAGCACTGCAGATGGGTATTCCTCCGCCCACAGTGGCATCGTAGCGCATCCGGCAGCCGTTCCGATTGGCTGCCTCTGAAAGTACTGCGAGATTGCCAGCCAGGCATTTCTTACTCGACAGAATGATGTGCTTTCCCTTCTCAAGTGCTTGGAGCAGGATATCCCTGGTACGTTCCGCTCCCGCACCTCCCATACACTCGACCAGTATGTCAATGCGTTCATCACTGATCAGTTCATTCTCATCCGTCGTCAGTTTTAGACCGGAGGTATCAACCTTCCTTACCTTGCTTTTATCCCGAACCAATATGGTTTCCGGGATGATTTCCAGATCATATTTCTCCAGTAGTTCCTGTTTGTTCTCCTGTAGGATCGAGAGCAGCCTGGAGCCTACAACTCCCAGTCCGAGTAATCCTATCCTGATCCTTCTTGCCATCGAAATTCCTCCTCATCATAAAAAGGTTGTATTTTTGATGGCTTTATTGTATCATTCTGGTAAGCATTAGTAAAATTCATGCATTTGATAGTATCGTTCAAAAATATTGATAGGTGGTGTGTGATGGAACTTAGAAATATTATATCCTTTATCAGGATCGTAAAGCTCGGAAGCTTCTCAAAGGCGGCTAAGGAGCTGGGTTATTCCCAGTCGAATGTGACCATGCAGATGAAGCAGCTCGAGGAGGAGCTGCAAGTAAAGCTATTTGACCGGATCGGCAAATCGGTTCTCTTAACAGAGGACGGCAAGAAATTTCTAAAGTATGCCATCGAGATTGATACCGCCGCTGCCAATGCAAAGCAGGCCCTATCCCCTTCCTCGGAACCCACCGGGGAACTGCGGATCGGGCTTTTGGAATCCCTGTGTATCTCCTACCTTCCGGATATTCTGAAGGAATTTCATCGGCTTTATCCGAAGGTCGGAGCCGTCATAAAGATCGGTACCTACGAAGAGCTCGCGCTGATGCTGAATACCAATGCCATCGACCTTCTATGGACCTTCGATACGGAGATCAATATCCCGGAATGGAGAAAGGAATATGAATTCACCAATCCAATCTCCGTTCTGGCTTCTCCTTCTCATCCGTTGGCATCAGCCGAAGCTCTTAAGCTGTCGGATCTGGCTGCGGAACCCTTTATTCTGACCGAAAAAATCTGCAGCTACAGAGATCTCTTTGAGCAGCAGTTTCGGGCACAGGGAATGGACTTGAAGGTATTCTTAGAGATCGGCAATACGGAAATCATAAAGAAATTCGTTGGTACCGGAATCGCATTATCCGTATTACCTGCCTTCTCCCTTAAAGAAGAGCTGGATCAGGGCACACTGCGTACCTTGCCGGTATCCGACTTTGATTTGCAGATGAAGGGCCAGGTCTTCTGTCATCGCAACAAATGGATTACTCCTGCCATCACAGAATTTATCCGACTGATCAGGGAAAGGGTATAAGCTTGGAACCACACTCGCTAAAGCTTAGGATGTGCCTTATACTCACTCCCTGCGCCACCAGACGGATTACTCTTTCCTTCGCTTTTTGATACTGCTCGAATAAAATCAGCTTTTCGCCGAGATTCTCATATACCTTCCAGTAACCGGTATACAATGGGTTCTGTCCATGATTGATGATAAATCCCATGACATCCTCCAGGGGGTAGCCCAACAGCAATCCCAGTTCATGAGGAAATGCATTTGCACTCTGCATATAACCCTGATATCTTCTTGCAAGCTCCATAAGAATGCTGATCAGGTCATATTCGTGATAACCGAGGATCCGCAGCAGCTTTTGATTCTCCTTTTTACGAAGATACTTCACCAGCAGCTCTCCGTTATATACCAGATAGACCGCTTTCCTGTCAGACATATAGAGTATATAAAAGGATAGAGCCGATTCCTGAAAGGTATCTTTCACTCTTTCCTTATCATTTAAATCTACGATCAGCATATTCGATATCTTAATTCCCATCAACAGCGGTGCGCATTGCAATGCCATCTGGGTATTCATTTCCTTTAGATCCATTCCTGCCAGAATTTCAAGTAACTCCGGACTCATCTATCTGCCCCCTTCCGTGAAACATAATTTGCAGATAGAATATATTATCTCTAAATCTTACAAGAAATTACATCCAAAATCAGGATAATGCAAAACAAAAGACACGTCCCGTAATGACGTGCCTAATTATTATATATTAAATATGAACTCTTATAAAGTGTCAAAGCAGAACGGATGCCCCACCGGATCCAACATGACTGTCCATAGATCCGAATACTGCATTTCAGCTTTCTTCGCACCGCATTGAATTGCATATTCCACCAGCTTATTCATATGCTCTTTATCTCTGGCTTTAAAGTCGAGATGCACCTGCTGTTGTTGAGTGCCCGGTGTCTCAGGCCATACAGGCGGGATATAATATTCATTTTTCTGAAACCCGATCCTAATGTTACCGGATGGAGCCTTCAGTGAGATAAAGCTTTCATCCTCATAGGTTTTCTCCCATTGAAGCAAGCGCATATAAAAATCAGACAAGGCTTTCGGATCCCCGCAGTCTATTGTGATACTGTTGATGATAATCTCTTCTCCCATTACTTATACCCCCATACTATTAATATTTAATCAAAATTCATCTCTATATCTTTCCTTATACTTTCATCCTCCACCTCAAAGTAGCTCATTGCCTGATATCTCTTTACTTTAGCCGGAATAATGGTAGGGAAGACACTGATCGCTGTATTATACTCCTTTACTGCATGATTATAAAACCTTCTGGATGCAGACAGATTTTCCTCAACTTCATTAATTGACCGGTTCAGAGCCTCAATTTGAAAGCCCAATTGATTATCCCTAAGGCTTTCCATGCTGTTAATCAGAATTTTTTGAACTTGATTCTGTAATCTGAATTTTTCTTTATATCCAAAAGTGGGTTTTTCTATACTGCAGATCAGGTTCGTGATTGTATCCAGTTCCTGTTCTTTGAACTTTATGTACCCTTTTGTAGTCTCATAAATTTTTGTTAAGATATCATATCTCTTTTGAAAAGCATCCTCTAAATTACCTTTCGCCTGGTTTATCTCTTCCCTTCGTCTCACAATATCAAACTGCGAAAGCCACAACATGAATCCGGTCAGAACTACAAATACTCCTGCTGCCAACCCAACACTTTTATTAAGATAGTATACGAATCCGCTTACGATGACAATTAATAAAATCCTAAACACATTCTACCCCTCCCTGCACTGCATTTTCTTTGATCCAAATATCGTTGCCCATATTCAATTCTTCAACTATTTTTCCGATCAACGCAAAGACATCCATCTGTTTGTTGATCGTATCCGCTGTAATCCTTCTATGTAAAGAAGGCTCCAGATAATTCTTATTACCCTTAATCGCTATATAAAGCTTATCCTTCTCAAATAAAAAAGAGACCATATCCTGATATTTATTCTCAAAGTCGATCATCCTGGCCATCAACGCCGGAGTTAAAATATATCTGGCTTTCAAGGGGTCATTGGAAAAGGTAGTAAATCTGCTGTCAAATTCACTTGTGTCTGTCATAATTTTCTTTTCTTTAAAATCCTTATTCCCAAAATCTTTAAGCACGCGTGGCCTTACGAACAATCTTGATTCGATATATTTATTATTATTGAAGATGAAAAAGTAACCGTGGAATAATTTTTTTGGCAAATGTGCTCCTGCATACTGATTCTTCAAGATCTTTATCTCTGCAAAATCAAAATCAGTTTTACCGATATTACCTGATATATTATTCATCACGTCCATAGTGCTGCCTTTGTTCACCAGGCAAGACCGGTATACGGTCTCCGTATCTATCCTTGCCTCGTGATCATAGCGCCAGTCCGGGTAGCAGCTGTGCATCAAGTCTCCAATAATGACTTCATCATATAATCTGTTGAAGGCATCCTTTTTCTTTTTCAGATAATAATAAAGAAAATACACCAGCGGAAGGACTCCATATCTGACTATTCTGCCGCTGATATTAAAGTGATCCTGTAGATAAAAGGCTATCTTAAAATATACCACTGTGAATGCTGCTACTACCAAAATATTTAATAGAAATAAGCTTATTCTTCTGGAATTTAACTGCTTTAATTTTACACTAAAGTCATTGATCATCGTTTCCATTTCATTTTCTCCCACTGTAAGTATTGTTATCTCCCATTTCTACATATTACCATATAATAACATTTTTGTCTCCAGTTACTTGGGAAAAAAGCTATATCGGTGATCAAATGATTAACTAAAATATTGAATTTCACTTCGATCGCTAATAATGGCCATATAATCTGATTTGATCTACGATAATCACATCTACTTAAATTGATTATTGTAGGTTACCACAAAAAAACACGCCATAAATAGGCGTGTTTCCTTACATTTATCTTGAATAATTATTAAAGATTATCAATATAGCTACTTATCAACTTCAGCAAATGCTTTATAATAATCGTAATATCGTCCCTCGTCACAAGCAGAGAATAGATATCTGGCAAGGATATTGGAAATATGATAGCCTTGCGATTTAAAAGTGGCCAGGTGTGACGCAAAATCTTCCACTGATGGATTACTGTATGCAACCTTTAATACAAAAGATAGATACTGCTTAGAATTGTCTTTCTTCCAAAGCATCGTATGATTATCATGCGTGGGTACCACTAACCCTGTCTCTATACTGCCTTTGACAGAATTATATAGCAGAATGCTCTGATATTGATCCTTAATATAAACGGACCAGGCCTCCGTATCATCCATGGAAAAAAGGTAGATATAATTGTAATCCGGATTTTCCTGCTGATACTGGTACGCACTTAGTTTATGATACTCTTTGATATGCTCCCTTTTCTTATTAATATAATCCTTAGCCGTCTTTAACTCCAAAAGCTTCCTATCCAAGTCCTGATCAAGAGATGTTAAGGAAGCCTCTAATGCTTCGGGAGAAAGATGAGGCAGCTTCTTCATATCTTGAAGTGACATTCGAAGACACCGAAAGTGCGCAAGGTCGGATATAGTAAAAACCGAGCTTGGATAATATTGTCGGTAATTATTATCATCATCTCGATGTTTTTCAATAAGACCCTCGCTTTCCCAATACCGAAGTGTTGATTTGGGAATGTCTAATAATTCCGATATTTCACCTATTGAGAAAGAGTTTCTCATGTAATCTCCACCTTAAATTAATATTAACTATATTATATATCTATATTTAAATCTTTCAATCAATACCATCAAGGAGTATTATGATTAATTTCAAAAGGATTAAGCATTTCTCGAAATATAGTCTTTCATTGATAGGCTGAAAACCTTTATATCCGTATATTCGTACTCTAAAATGAAGCCTGAGTTAACAAAAGCATTAATTGACCGTATATTGTTTGAGTTTATTTTAGCAATTACATTTGGTATACGCCACTGAAAAAATGCAATGTCTAAGCCTCTTTTAATTGACGCTTTACCTATGCCGCGTCCCCATAGCTTTTGATCACCAATGACAATAACCATCTCCGCTTCCTTATTTCTTTTTACCAGCTTTAGAAAGCCTAGGGGATTATAATTGTCAGCATAAATGAGATAGAAGCTGCCCTCTCTGTTAAATAAATGTGTCATAATGATCATATTGACTCTATCAATAGCCTGCTTTATCTCATTGACAATATCAGTCGTTTCATTTAAATATCTGGTGATCTCATTATTCTCCATCCAATTCATAATGACCATTGCGTCATATCGAGTTATTTCTTGTTTAAGATTTACCTGGATTGCTTCCATTATATCAAATCCTTTCTTAAATATAATAAAAGCCTTTCATAGTCTATGAATAAATTTCCATGACGGTTCTTTCATCTTAACTTATTACAAATGCATTCCTTTGCTATTATAAAGGTTCAAGTAACTTTAATGTCAATACGGAAAATAATAGCCTGCAAATTAACCATTATAAAGGCGGCATCATAACAGAAAATATATTAATATTAATTTAAATTTTGAAGCCCAGTAATAAAACTCCTTATACAAACAAAAAATAACTATAGGTGAATAGCAATGCTCACTTATCTATTAACAAATGAAAAGCATCCCTTACGGGATGCTCAAAATTATCATATATCATATCATAGCTAATAACGAACCATACTGTAATATTTATAACTCTTTTATGGGTATACATATAATCTTAACACATTATTTATTCTATCTATACTATAATACTGATTTGAATTGCTTCATATTATGAACAGGCCAATAAGACCAAGATAATAAAATTTAAACTATAATAGTATATACCTAAGGAGAAATGAATGAGCATTAAAGAGTTTATATTAGGAAAGCCTTTGAAAAACAACGAATTAAGTCATGAGAAGCTTTCACGGATTTGGGGTCTTCCGATTATGGCAAGTGATGCAGTATCCTCTGTTGCATATGCCATCGAAGAGATATTAATAATCTTAATTCCTGCAATCGGTCTTATGGCGTTCCATACCATTCCGTTTATTATATTACCTATCTTAGTCCTTTTATTGATTCTAGTAATTTCATATTCACAAATCATCGATCATTATCCCAACGGTGGTGGCGCATATGCAGTTGCTAAGGATAATATAGGTACGACAGCTTCCATTCTAACAGCTGCAGCCTTATCGATTGATTATATATTAACAGTCGCAGTTAGTATTTCGTCCTCTACGGCGGCTTTGGCATCTGCATTCCCTATTCTAACTGAATATAAAGTTGGTGTATCGCTAATTTGTGTATTTATTATTACCCTAGGGAATTTGAGAGGCATCAGAGAAGCCTCAAAGGCCTTTGGTCTTCCGACCTATATTTTTATATTCTCTATGGCAATCTTAATTATATGTGGTCTATTTAAATTATTAACAGGTACATTAAGTCCAATCGAATATACTGAACCTGTAATTCCGACAGAAACAATAAACGGCATCGGAATATTAATTCTTTTAAAGGCATTTTCCTCCGGATGTTCTGCAATGACGGGTGTAGAGGCAGTTAGTAATTCTATTCCCAGCTTTAAACATCCATCCACGAGAAATGCTAAGCATGTATTGTATATGCTGGGCGGTATCATCGTCTTTATATTCGGCGGCACTTCAATACTGGCATATAAGCTTCATGTCGTTCCTATTGAGGGACATACTGTTTTATCACAGATTACTACAGCAGTATTCGGTCATACCTTTATGTATTATGTAATACAGCTGTTTACTTCATTAATATTAATTCTTGCGGCCAATACTGCCTATAACGGATTACCTCAGCTATTATATATTCTAGCTCATGATGGCTTTGTTCCAAGGCAGTTTTCCTCCAGAGGAACAAAACTTAGTTTTTCGAATGGGATTATGTTCATTTTTATTACAGCTTCTCTTCTGATCATCGGGTTTAAGAGTGAGACCCATGCCTTAATCCCGTTATATTCCGTCGGTGTATTTATATCCTTTACAATCGCTCAATATGGTATGTTTATAAAGTGGCGCAAAATAAAAGAAAAAGGCTGGCAATACAAGTGCTGGATTAATGGCATTGGTGCAATCGTGACATTCGTAGTATCCATTATTGTCTTCAGTACGAAATTCAAAGATGGAGCCTGGATTTTAGCAATTGCTATACCCATTCTAATGATAGTAATGTTATCCATTCATAAATACTATTCTAAAATAGGACAAGCACTATCCTTAAAGGAGTTTAAGCCATACTATAATCAAGGCGGAACTGCTTCAACTCAATGTATTTTACTAGTTCATGATATTAATAAGTCCTTTTTGAAGTCTATTAATTATGCGAGCTCTATCTCGAATAAGATTACTGCACTCCATGTTTGCCGTCACCCTGAGCATGCCAAGGAACTAAAGGATCAATGGAAAAAGCTTGATATTCCCTATGAGTTGGAAATAATAGAAACACCTTACCGTGATATTATTCAACCTTTGGATGATTATCTGTGGCATAAGGAAAATGAATTAAAACACGGAGAAAACATTTCGATAATTATAACCAAATTTGTAACAGCGCATTGGTATGATAAAATCTTACACAATCAAACAACCTATTTTCTTAGTCAGCACTTAAGTAAACACAAAAATATCATGATAGTAATATTACCTTTCCATTATCAATTAAATGAAAAGCATATCAAAAAATAAATTATCCGAAAGGTAATAAAAGCCATATTTCTTTTTCAATCAGATCATCCTGTACACACTTAAAGCTGCTATCATTTAGCAGCTTTATTTTATTACACGTGTGTTTCTGGTTCCTCCCTTATATTAACATATACACTTATTAATTTGTTTCCTCCATAGGCAGCAGGAATCGAAAAACTGCTCCTCCTGATTCTTTATTATATGCCTCCATTTTTCCCCCATGTGCCACTATAATCGACATGCATATTGATAGACCGATACCCATTCCTCGGTTAGACTCATCTTTATTTTTTTCACCTGAATAAGCGTCAAATAGGTAGGGCAGCTCCTGTTCTGCTATCCCCTGTCCATGATCGATTACTTCAAAAACCGAGTATTTTTCATTCGAGGATATCTCTACCTCCACGGATGACTCAGCAGGGGTATGCTTGAGGGCATTTTCCAGAAGGTTTATCAATACCTGTTCAATTAGGGTTCCGTCCATGGGCACGAGTACTACATGATCCGGTAGTTTTACGGATATCCTCCTGTCAGTAAATCTCTTCCGAATTCGGCTGATGGCTTCTTCCACTACCTCCTCCACGGCCTCCGGTGTCTTATTAATACTCATGGTGCCTTCATTGATTCGCGTAACAGATAAAAGATTTTCAACCATTCTTATCAGCCACTGGGAATCCTCCCTGATGTTGAGCAACAGCTTCTTTGTAGCCTCTTTATCCAATGATCCTTCATTTTCTAGCAAGATAGAGCTAGCACCGAATATTCCCGAAAGCGGTGTCCGAAGATCATGAGAAATTGCCCGCAGAAGATTTCCTCTCATTTTCTCCTTCTCCGCTTCCACTAGAATCTGACGCTGCTCATCTGATAAGTACTGGCGCCCAAGAGCCATTGCTACCTGGGAAGCTATCCTGCGTAAAAAGGCCCGGTCGTTCTGATTCAAATTTCCCTTGGTACAGGATAAACCAATTACGCCCAATACATTTCCCTGCAAAATAACCGGCATATAAAAGCCTCCTGCACCCATCAAGGTATCAGTTCCTGCTCCTGCCCTTTTTTGATTAACAAAAACCCAATGAGCAACGGCACTTTCATCCTCTGACAGCAGGAAGTCAGCCTCCGAATCCTCCGGCGACTGCAGCAGGGTGCCTTTTGAACCATTACTGGGATCCTGAGTATATAATATGACGGATCGGCTAAATAACTTGGAGATATAGTCATTGGTCAAGGCCACTATATTCTCGAGTCCGCGGGTAACCAAAAACTTCTTATTGATTTCATACAGAACCTCCGTACGGTGCTCCCTGTCTACCGCATATTTCGTCTCGGTTTTTATCCTGACGGTCGAAGCACTTGTCAATACGGCTACAATCAACATAATCAGAAAGGTTATCGGATAACCAGGCTGAATTGCGTTAAAGGTATAATAGGGCTGCGTGAAAAAGAAGTTAAATAATAAAACGCTAATTACAGATGAGAATATACCGCAGGCATATCCTGAAGTAACTCTGGAAATTGTCAAAACAGAAAGGATATAGATCATAATTACATTCTGTTCACCGATACCAATCTGTCGGAAACCCATTGATAAAAAAGTGGCTGCCATGAGCAATCCAATTGATTTCAGCATATCCCGCCAATTCAACAGAATATTCTTTGTTATTTTAACTCTCTTTTTCTTCCTGAATAATTTTTGAGGCACGCTGCTGGGTATGATATGAATTTCAACACTGGGAAGCATACCAATCAGTCTGTCTTCCAGATCCGTTTCAAAAATATTTTTAAAGGTTTTTTTATTTCTGCTTTTTCCTATGATAATATTGGTAATCCCGGACAATTTGGCATATTCTGCTATGATTGCCGCCACATCATCACCGTTTAAAGTAACAGTTTCCGCACCTAAGCGTTCCGCAAGCTCCAGATTGCTCTGGAGGCTTTTTTTCTGTGTATCGTCATAATTATGGCTTTCTGTGCTCTCAACGTATACAGCTATCCATGGAGCATGTAATGCTTCGGCAGTTCTTGCTGCCCATCGGATACATTTTGCCGAAGAAGGGGACGGACTGATACAGACTATCATCTTCGTACTTGCCATCTTATTCGCCATATGGAATTCTTTCTGATTCACATGACTAATCCGATCTGCGGCCTTACGCATTGCTATCTCTCGTAGCAGCCTCAGATTATCCCTTGTGAAGAAATTATTCATTGCAGTTTCAGCTCTTTCCGGACGATAGATTTTCCCATCCTCCAGACGTCTTAACAATTCATCCGGTTCTATATCGATCAGCTTGATTTTTTCTGCCTGGTCAAAGACATAATCAGGAATCGTTTCTCTTACCGTAATCTTCGTTATTTCCTGAACTACATCATTCAGGCTTTCCAGATGCTGTACATTCACAGTAGTATATACATCAATTCCGGCATTCAGAAGCTCCTCAATATCCTGGTAACGCTTCTTATTCCTCACACCTTCTGCATTTGTATGCGCAAGCTCATCCACCAGAATAAGCTTCGGCTTCCGTATCAAAGCGGCATCCAGATCAAATTCTCTTAGCTGTATATTTCGGTACTGATATACCTTTGGCGGAATCACCGGAAGACCTTCCATCAGCTGCATTGTTTCAGGACGTGTATGCGGTTCGATATAACCTACCACTACATCATTACCGATTTTCTGTTGATTTCTTGCATCATCCAGCATGGCAAAGGTTTTACCTACGCCGGCAGCATAACCGAAGAAGATTTTAAGCTTTCCCTTATGATTGATTTCCTCAGAACGGATGCTTTCCAACAAAAGATCCGGATTCGGCCGCTGCTCCTCATAATTATCCATAATCATTCACATCCCTATCATTATCTCAGGTATTATGCTTCCTATCAGATCTACTTGATTAATCCGTCCAAGGCCAAATTAACTTTTAATACATTCACCGCAGGGTTACCCCAAAAGCCCAGAAATCTACTCGTAGTATACTTCTTAATGATCGCTCTGACATCAGCTTCCTTGATATTTCTTTCTATTGCTATCCTTGCCACTTGATAATCAGCTGCTTCCGGGCTTATATTCGGATCTACGCCGCTTCCGGAAGCAGTAATTAAGTCCATCGGTATCTCCTTATCATTCTCCGGATCAAAGGAATTCCACCAGTTCATTCGTTGATTAACAAGCTCCTGCTGCCTGGCTCCGATTGGTGAAAGATTTGTGGCGCCTAATGGTCTTCCGATCAGATACTTCGGCTCCGTAAATTCCTGGGCAATCAGCTCCGAGCCGTATTCCTTCTTTGTTCCATCACTTAGGGTTATTGTAATAATACTTCCATTGGCCTGTTTATGAAATACCAGCTGTGCAATACCGGTTACCAGGCCCGGATAAATGATACCGCAAAGAACAGTAAAAATAACAATACTTAATAATGCCGGTTTTAATGTTTTCCAAAGCTTCATATCCACTCACCTCATGCCAGACCGCATACGGTCAATAATATATCAATCAGTTTAATCGCTGCAAACGGTGCAACCATTCCTCCCAGGCCATAGATAAGCATATTTCTCTTTAAGAGCTTACCTGCCGACATCTCTTGGTACTTTACCCCTTTCAGGGCTAAGGGAATTAATATTACTATAATGAGCGCATTATAGATGATTGCGGAAAGAATAGCACTCCTGGTGCTGGTAAATCTCATAAAATTCAAAACAGCAAGCTGAGGGTAAATACTAAAGAATAATACCGGAATAATGGCAAAATATTTTGCCACATCATTTGCTACACTGAAGGTTGTGAGAGCCCCTCTGGTCATCAGAAGCTGTTTGCCGATTCTTACGATATCAATTAGTTTTGTCGGGCTGGAGTCCAGATCCACCATATTTCCCGCTTCCTTAGCTGCCTGAGTACCGGTATTCATGGCTACGGCAACATCGGCCTGTGCGAGCGCAGGCGCATCATTGGTTCCATCACCCGTCATAGCTACCAGATGTCCTTTTGCTTGATAATCTCTGATTAATGCAAGCTTTGCTTCCGGAGTTGCTTCAGCAAGAAAATCATCGACACCTGCCTCCGCAGCTATAGCGGCAGCCGTCATCGGATTATCTCCTGTGATCATGATAGTCTTAATTCCCATTTTACGGAGATCGTTAAAACGTTCTTTCACTCCGTTTTTCACAATGTCCTTTAAATAAATGACACCCATTACTTTGTTATTCTTTGCTACTACCAGCGGTGTACCGCCTTCCCCTGCAACGCGCTGTACGATTTTATTACATTCCTCGGGATATTCGCCGCCTTTTTCCTGTACAAAGGCCTTGACAGCTTCCGCGGCTCCTTTTCTGATTTCATTTCCCTGATAATCAACTCCGCTCATTCTTGTCTTAGCAGTAAAGCCTACAAAGGTGGCACCAAGGCTTGACATATCCCTTCCACGGATTCCAAAACGTTCTTTCGCAAGAATGACGACACTTCTTCCCTCCGGAGTTTCATCTGCAATGGAAGACAGCTGGGCAGCATCTGCGAGCTCCCTCTCCTCCACCCCCTGAAGAGGTATGAATTCACTGGCCTGCCTGTTGCCAAGGGTAATAGTTCCTGTCTTATCCAGCAATAGTACATCAACATCGCCGGCTGCTTCAATCGCACGCCCGCTCATAGCT
>JAEZLY010000161.1 GCA_023414985.1 Bacillota bacterium
GTCATCGGTCCCTCGATCTGCAAGGATTGCTTTGAAATCGGGGAGGATGTGGCGGAGGAATTCAAAAAAGCCTTTCCCAACTATGAGAGAGAGACCATTCTACAAACCCTCGATACTGCACACCCTAAGGCTTCTCATACTTTATCAACAGAGATACAGGACTTAACACAGCAGAAGAAATATCTTTGTGATTTATGGAAGGCCAATAGACAGGTATTACTCCAAACAGGATTATTGTCAGAGCATATCCATATTAGCGGAGTCTGTACCTGCTGCAATCCGGAGTTATTATTCTCTCACAGGAAGACGCAGGGAAAGAGGGGAAGCCTTGCGGCATTTTTAGCACTTTGCGATGCATAGAAAAACCGCATGTAACCAGAAAAAATCATAGGATTGGTATATCAGAATAAAGGAACCGGTGTATTGATATGAAGAAAAACGCACACATTATAAAAGAGATAGAAGCAGGCAGTATTGCAGAGGAAATGGAGCTTACTCCCGGAGATGAATTGATTTCCATCAACGGAACGATCATAAAGGATGTCCTTGATTACCACTATCTGGTCAAAGAAGAAGATCTGACAGTACTTGTGAAAAAGCCTGACGGAGAAGAATGGGAATTGGATATCGAGAAGGAGTATGATGAGGACTTAGGCATCGTCTTTGAGGAAGGTCTGATGGATGAATATCGTTCCTGCCGGAACAAATGTATCTTCTGCTTTATTGATCAGATGCCGCCCGGAATGCGTGAGACTCTGTATTTTAAGGACGATGATGCACGTCTTTCCTTCCTGCAGGGGAATTATATCACCCTGACCAATATGAGTGATGAGGAGATAGACCGCATCCTCTTTTATAAGCTTTCACCGATCAATGTTTCTATCCATACGACCAATGAGGAGCTTCGGTGCAGAATGCTCCACAACCGATTTGCAGGAACATCCCTTACTAAGCTGAAGCGTCTGAAGGACGGCGGAATTACCATGAACGGACAGATTGTCCTCTGTAAGGGTTGGAATGACGGTAAGGAGCTGGAGAAGACCATCCATGATCTCTCAGCATATCTGCCGGAGCTGCAGAGCGTCTCCGTCGTTCCCGTCGGTCTGACGAAATTCAGAGAAGGATTGGAGCAGCTTGCGCCTTTTACCAAGGAGGATTCTCTTGAGGTTCTGGATATCATCCACCGCTGGCAGAATATATTCCTGACCCATTATCAGACCCGCTTCATCTATGCAAGCGATGAATGGTATATCAAGGCAGGCTTACCGATTCCTGACGCAGATTCCTATGAAGGCTATCCCCAGATTGAGAACGGCGTCGGTTTAATCCGTTCCCTGCAGGAGGAATTTGGTGAGTATTATGAGGAGTTAACAGGAGATGACAGGAAGAGAGAAGTCTCCATTGCTACGGGAGTCCTGGCTTCCCCTTATATTCAAAATCTTTGTGAGAAGCTTACGGTCAAATTTCCAAATATAAAGGTTACGGTTCACACCATCATCAATGATTATTTCGGTAATGAAATTACAGTTGCTGGTCTCTTAACCGGAGGAGATATCCTCACTCAGCTGGATGGGAAAGAGCTTGGGGAATGCCTGCTTTTACCCGAAGTTCTGTTACGAAGCGGTGAGCAGATATTACTGGATGATGTCACGGTGAACACCATGGAAAATGCTTTACAAACCAAAATACGTATTGTACAATCAGATGGAAAGTCATTCATTGATTCCATAATTCTGTAAAATATAATTCATAAGAGTAATGAAATAAGAAAGGCACAGGTAAGATATGAGCAGACCGATCGTCGCCATCGTAGGCAGGCCAAATGTGGGTAAGTCAACCTTATTCAATTCCCTGGCCGGGGAAAGAATCTCCATCGTAAAGGATTTTCCCGGTGTTACAAGGGACCGCATTTATGCCGATGTTACATGGCTTAACACACAATTTACCATGATAGATACCGGAGGTATCGAACCGGACAGCAGAGATGAGATGTTGTCCTATATGAGACAGCAGGCACAGATTGCCATCGATACCGCAGATGTTATCATTTTTCTCGTAGATGTCAGACAGGGACTGGTTGATTCCGATTTCAAGGTAGCAGATATGCTACGTCGTTCGGCAAAGCCCGTGGTACTTGTTGTAAATAAAGTAGATAATTTTGAAAAATTGATGCCGGATGTCTATGAATTCTATAATCTGGGTATCGGTGAGCCCTTTGCAATTTCCGCATCCGGGAAGCTGGGCTTCGGTGATATGCTGGATGAGGTTGTGAAGCATTTCAAGTCCGGTAACACTGAGGAATCAGAGGACGAGCGTCCCAGAATTGCGATCGTCGGTAAGCCGAATGTCGGTAAATCCTCCATCGTAAATAAGCTGGTAGGTGAGAATCGTGTCATTGTATCCGATATCGCCGGTACGACCAGAGATGCGATCGATACTCCAATTCGCCGCAACGGTAAGGATTATATTCTGATTGATACAGCCGGTCTTCGTAGGAAGAGCAAAATCAAGGAGGAGCTGGAACGCTTCAGTATCATCCGAACCGTATCCGCCGTAGAACGTGCCGATGTGGTTGTTTTGGTCATTGATGCGGAAGAAGGCGTGACCGAACAGGATGCCAAAATTGCAGGTATCGCTCATGACCGCGGTAAAGGTATGATTATTGCCGTTAACAAGTGGGATTTAATCGAGAAGAACAACAAAACTGTCAAGGAATATACCATAGATATTAAGGAAGTACTTTCCTTTATGCCCTATGCGGAAATTCTTTTCATTTCTGCAGAGACCGGGCAGAGACTGCATAAGCTCTTTGAACTGATTGAAGTAGTCATACAGAACCAAAACCTCCGTATCGCTACGGGTGTCTTAAATGAAATACTGATGGAAGCCGTATCCTTACAGCAACCACCGTCGGATAAGGGCAAACGCCTGAAGCTTTATTATATCACCCAGGTATCCATAAAGCCTCCGACCTTTGTCATCTTTGTAAATGATAAGGAATTGATGCACTATTCCTACACCAGATACATTGAGAATAAGATCCGTGAAGCTTTCGGCTTCGGCGGTACTTCATTAGAGTTTATCATCAGGGAGCGAAAGGAGAACGATAAATGATTCTTAAAATCATACTTTGTCTGATTTTTGGATATTTATTCGGTTGTTTTTCAACAGGTTATTTTGTAGGTAAATTAAATAAAGTAGATATTCGCAAGTACGGAAGCGGAAATGTCGGTACAACCAATGCGCTTCGCACCATGGGAGCCAAGGCAGGTGCACTCACTCTGGTCGGGGACTGTATCAAGGCTGTTGCAGCCATTCTGATTGTGAAGCTTGTATTTTTTCCCGAAGACGCCGCATTGGATTTGTTATCCATCTATACCGGACTTGGTGTGGTCATCGGTCACAATTTTCCCTTTTGGCTTAATTTTAAAGGCGGAAAGGGAATGGCTGCTACCGGCGGAGCCATGGCTACGATCGATCCGTTGATCATCCCCGTAGGCCTTCCGTTATTTGTGCTGGCCATCTTAATTACAAAGTATGTTTCTGTTGGTTCTCTGGCAATCTCAATCCTGTTTCCCATCTGGATTGCCATCCGTTTTCCCGGCGACATACATATGTTACTCGTTGCTTTGGCATATACCGCATTAGCATTTTTAAGACATCGTTCCAATATTAAGCGTCTGCTGAACGGCACAGAGAATAAGATCGGTCAGCGTGTCAAAATTGATAAGCAGTAGGCAAAGGAGGAGCTTATGAGTAAAATCAGTGTATTAGGAGCAGGAACCTGGGGTACCGCCCTGGCTATCCTATTGAGCAATAACAGTCATGAGGTAACCATCTGGACAATCATTGAAAAGGAAGCACAGATGCTTTCCGAACATCGAGGGGAGATAAAGAATCTTCCCGGGGCACAGCTTCCCGAGAATGTAAAGGTTACCATGAATCTGGAGGAAGCCTGCAATGATAAGGATCTGCTTGTCATGGCTGTAGCATCTCCGTATATCCGTTCCACCTCCAAGCTTGCAAGTCCATTTGTGAAAGAGGGGCAGAAGATCGTTAACGTATCCAAGGGAATTGAAGACGTTACCCTGCGTACCCTTTCGGAAGTAATCAGTGAGGAGATTCCTCAGGCTGATGTTGCAGTATTATCCGGCCCCAGCCATGCGGAGGAAGTAAGCCGCGGTGTACCCACAACCATCGTCGTTGGTGCAAAGACCAAAGAGACTGCAAGATTTATTCAGGATACCTTCATGACGGATGTCTTCCGTGTCTATACAAGCCCGGACATCACCGGAATTGAACTGGGTGGTTCCTTAAAAAATGTCATAGCTCTTGCAGCAGGTATTGTAGACGGTCTTGGACTCGGCGATAATACCAAGGCCGCATTGATGACCAGAGGAATGGCAGAAATCAGCCGCCTGGGCATCAAAATGGGTGGAAAGATGGAGACCTTCTCCGGATTATCCGGCTTCGGCGATCTGTTCGTAACCTGCAACTCTAAGCACAGCCGTAACTGGAATGCCGGTTATCTGATGGGTCAGGGAAAGACCATGGAAGAAGCCAAGCAGCAGGTCGGCCAGGTAGTGGAAGGGATCAATTCTGCGAAGGCAGCACTTCACCTTGCAGAGCAGAATGACGTCGAGATGCCGATCGTGGAGCAGATAAATCTTGTTCTCTTTGAGGAAAAATCAGCAAATGATGCACTTTATGATCTTCTCGGAAGAGATAAGCGGAAAGAATATAAATCCTTAGAATGGGATTAATGATGATTAGTAGAATGG
>JAEZLY010000193.1 GCA_023414985.1 Bacillota bacterium
TATCAAAGCTGTTGTTTTGGACCGTTCTTTAGTCCAAATAAGAAGAGACTTTTCCAAAAATAAAACAGTTTACGGCAAGAATAACAGCGAATTATAATGCCTGTTAATCTTACCGTAGTGATAATACTTTAAAACAGCCCTTCTTATCATATTGGTCAGGCCTAATTAACTATGATCTATTTTTCTCGATTTCCTCTAAATATATAAAGCTTACTGAATAAATAATTCAGAATAATGACGATGACAGCGAGGCAAGCCTTCACCAGCAGACGATAGAAGCCCAATCGGTCAACAAAAATGTACATACCGGCCTGCTCAATCACCAAGGTGACAATCCGGGCTCCTACAAATTTGGAAAATTTAGCGGCCTCCTCCTTGATGCTGGCGCTCTTCGACTGGAAGACATTCCTCTTATTCACGATATAAGCAAAGGTTACTGCAATGACCCAGGCCCAGCCGTTCGCCCAAAGATTGGACAGTCCTAGCCGATATAAGCCTTCATAGCTGACAAAGTTTACGATTGTCGTCAGTACTCCTGCTATAATATAAGTAATTGTCTCTCGATTCACCAGCACTTGCCACAGCTTTTGTATTTTTACCTTTAACGTATTTCTTTCCATTCCGTCCTCCAAGTAAGCATTTCAGATATTATACCATGTCGTCAAGCTTCCATGGTATGGCGCTTCGTGCCAGGATGTGCACTCACTTCGTTCGGCACCGGTATAATATCTTCGATATTATATCATGTCCGTCCAATGAAATCCAGCAAAACAGTGTCTGTTCTATGCACTGCCGATGGATTTGGATATAGGACTAAATATCATCATCCTTTACAAAATAGTTAAGCTTTTTCTCCATGGCCTGAAGGTCCTGAGAATAGAATAATGCCTGTTCCTTTGTGATCTTTCCGAAGAGATAGAGTTCATAGATCGCATCATCCATCGTCTTCATTCCCTGTCGTTTATTGGTCTGCAGATAGGTTACGATTTGGGCCAGCTTTCCTTCCCGAAGAAGATTTCGGATCGAAGGATTGGACAGGATTACTTCAAAGGCTGCTACTCTTCGGGTCTGATCCGCAGTCGGTATCAATTGCTGGGAGATGACTCCCTCCAATACTGACGAAAGCTGGACTCTGACCTGCTGATGCCTATGGGGAGGAAATACATCGATAATTCTTTCCAAGGTATTGATTGCTCCGACCGTATTCATGGAGGTCAGTACCAGGTGGCCGGTCTCAGCCGCAGATATGGCGATCTCCATCGTCTCATAATCCCGCATTTCTCCGATCAGGATGACATCCGGATCCTCTCTGAGCACTTCCCTGAGTGCATCGGGGAAGGACCTGGAATCTGTTCCGATTTCTCTTTGGTTTACGATGGACTTGCTATGTCTGTGGAGGTATTCGATTGGATCCTCCAGCGTGATAATATGGCGATTATGGTTCTGATTGATCAAATCAATGAGAGTTGCAAGTGTCGTAGATTTACCGCTGCCGGTCGGTCCTGTTACCAGAATCAGGCCTCTCTTCTTCTTGGACAGCTCAACGATGGAAGCCGGCATTTCCAGCTCCTCAGGTGTCGGTATTGTGGTATAGATGATTCTGATTACAAGAGCATAAGAACCACGCTGTTTGAACAAATTGACACGAAATCTTCCCACATTCTTAATTGCATAAGAAAAATCCACTTCTCCGTTATTCTGAAGTGTCTCCATCAATCGATCCGGTACCATAGGCATTGCTATCTCCACCAGATCGGCAGGACTGAGGATATCATATCCCATATCTGTCAATTCTCCGTTTATTCTGCACCTCGGAGATATTCCTACTGTAAGATGTAAATCGGATGCTCCTCTTCTTTGAGCATCCTGTAATAATTCATCGATTGCAGCTTTCATTCTTTCCTCCCCTTCACTGTCTGTATTCTATCTTCAAACCGCGCTCTATCAGCACATGTACAAAATTCATCCCGTCATTAGCTTAATTATAATGAGATAACCAAAAAATAACAATAAATATTTCATCAAATTTAAATATTCGAATTGTTTTTTTGACATTCTTCGTGTAAAATTATGAATTGCAGTGTAAAAAGTAAACGATCGACAGATCGCAAAAATATAAGGAATGAGGTAAGTATGAGTATCTTAAATGTAACAAATCTCAGCCACGGCTTTGGAGACCGGGCAATCTTCCATGATGTTTCCTTCCGTTTGTTAAAGGGCGAGCATATCGGCCTGATTGGTGCCAATGGAGAAGGAAAATCCACTTTCATGAATATCGTGACAGGGAAGCTGATGCCCGATGAAGGGAATGTGGAGTGGTCCAAGCACGTCCATGTCGGATATCTTGACCAGCATGCGATATTGGAAAAAGGAATGACGCTTCGCAGTGTGCTGCAATCTGCTTTCTCCTATCTCTTCGAGCTGGAGGAGAAGATGAATCTGATCTGTGATACCATGGGAGAAGCCGAAGGAGCTGCCTTAGATGAGATGATCGAGGAACTCGGAACCATTCAGGAACTTCTGTCCATGCATGATTTCTATATCATAGACAGCAAGGTCGAGGAGATCGCTCACGCTCTGGGACTGGATGATATCGGACTGGCTTCGGATGTATCCGAGTTAAGCGGCGGACAGAGAACCAAGCTTTTACTAGGCAAGCTGCTATTGGAAAAGCCGGATATCTTGTTGCTCGACGAGCCGACCAATTATCTCGATGTACAGCATATCGAATGGCTGAAGCGTTACTTAACGGAATATGAAAATGCCTTTATTCTCATCTCCCATGATATTCCCTTCTTAAACAGCGTGGTCAATATCATTTATCATATGGAGAATCAGGAATTGAACCGTTATGTCGGTGATTATGATAAGTTCCAGGAGGTCTACGAAATGAAGAAAAGGCAGCTGGAAGCTGCCTATAACCGCCAGCAGAAGGAAATCGAAGAGCTGGAGGATTTTGTGGCAAGGAATAAAGCCCGGGTCTCTACCCGTAATATGGCGATGTCCCGGCAGAAGAAGCTGGATAAGATGGAGGTCATCGAACTGGCTAAGGAAAAACCGAAGCCGGAGTTCAACTTTAAGGAAGCCCGCGCTGCCGGTCGTTATATCATCCAGACGGAGAATCTGGTCATTGGCTATGAGGAACCCTTATCCTCTCCTCTTACCCTATCCATGGAGCGAGGAGAAAAGATTGTATTAGTCGGAGCCAACGGTATCGGCAAGACGACCTTACTCAAGAGTATTTTAGGTCTAATCCCTTCCCTCGGCGGCTCCGTACAGCTCGGAGATTATTTAAGCATCGGTTACTTCGAGCAGGAGATGGCCCCCGGCAATACGACTACCTGTATGGAAGAACTATGGAAGGAGTTCCCGGGCTATACCCAATATGAAGTACGTTCCGCTCTTGCGAAATGCGGCCTTACCACCAAGCATATTGAGAGCCAGGTCAGAGTTCTAAGCGGCGGTGAGCAGGCTAAGGTTCGCCTGTGTAAGCTGATTAACCGTGAGACGAATATTCTCCTGCTTGACGAGCCTACTAATCATCTGGATGTAGATGCAAAGGATGAGCTCAAACGCGCCCTCAAAGCTTATAAAGGAAGTATCCTTCTGATTTGCCATGAACCCGAATTCTACGAGGGTCTCGCAACCAGGGTATTGGATTGCTCCCAATGGACAACAAAGCGATAATTCTTATCTTCCGAAGGTTCCCTGCCTGATTTCCTTAAATGCCTGGTCAATTTCGTCACTGGTATTCATGACGATTGGCCCGCCCCAGGCAATGGGCTCATGCAGTGGTTTCGCAGCGAAGACAAACATACGAAGCGGATGCTTTCCGGCTGTCACGACCAGTTCTTCTCCTTTTTTGAAAAGAACTGCCCGTCTGGATGGAAGCATCTGCTTTTCTATTCCGCCGAAGTATCCTTCCCCTGAGACAATATATACGAAGACGGTATCCTCGGGATTGGTCTCCCACTCCCAGGTAAAAGCCTCTCTAAGCTCAACATCCAGGAAGGTTGCTTTCACATAATCTCCCTGGGTTGCTCCGGACTGATCCTTATAGCTGCCGGCGATCACTCCGATCTGACAGCCCTCTTCCTTTACCCTGGGTATCATTTCTGCCTTCAGATCACGATACTTGGGAGATGTCATCTTACTCTTCTTCGGAAGGTTAAGCCATACCTGTACTCCCAGCATCCGGTCGGAGGCTATCGGCATCTCCTGGTGCATGATTGCCTTCCCGGCAGTCATCCATTGACAGCAGCCGTCACCGATAACTCCCTGGTTACCCATACTGTCGCCATGCTCTATCTCCCCGCGAATCAGATAGGTAATCGTCTCAATCCCCCTGTGGGGATGCCAGGGAAATCCCTTAATATAATCCTCCGGATTCTCGGAATCGAAGGCATCCAGCATCAGAAACGGATCAAAATCCCATACATTGGCATAGCTTAGCACTCTGACCAGCTTTACTCCGGCACCGTCAACCTTATTAGAACCTGTTGTGACCTTATTAATCTCACGTGCGCTCATCTCTACCTCTCCTTTCAAATATGCAATCCGCTGTGCAAGTCTTATCAATGGTACTGTATGAAATACTTTATGTTATGGTTGTATTATTGTATTTCGAACGTGTCTGTACTTTGAAAGTTCTTGTATTCTGAAAGCCTTGAATGAGTTGGTATTACTGTCGTCTTATGAGTATTCACTGTCTGTTCCTATTTTCAGTGTTATAATCTATTTTCGTTCCATCTATTTTCCAACGATCTCCTACTCTACTGTATCATCAACAGTATTCTCAGCAGGATATTTCACATACTCCTTTGAGAAATGATATTCGCCGTTACTGTCACTGTAGAAGTATAAATAATCCGCAGAAGACGGATTTAATGCCGCATTGATTGCTGCTCTTCCCGGGTTGCAGATGGGGCCTGCCGGTAAAGCCGGACATTTATAGGTATTGTAAAAACTGTTATAACGATTGATATCTCCGGTTATATTAGGCTTAATATAACGTTCCACATAATAAGTTGCACAGTCAAGTTCAAGTTTCTTCTTTATCTTCAACCTGTTATGAATAACGGCAGAAATATCTGTCATATGTGTCTTATTCCCGGCTTCCTTCTCGATCATGGAAGCGATGGTCAAGATCTCGTTCATGCTGTAGCCGAGCTCTGCTGCTCTCTGCTTATCCGCATCGGTGATCTTAACCTTACTGTTACGCAGGAATTTACCGATCGTATCCTCGGGCTTACTTAACAGTTTGAATTCATAGGTATCCGGGTAGAGGTAACCCTCCAGCCTAAAGCAGCGGTTCGGATTCTCCTGTAATTCTTTGATCAATGGATAATTGACCGTATAATCATAATTCTCCATCGCATCATAAAGTCCTTCCGTCGAGGTACAGACACCCTTTTTCACCAGCAGATCAAAGACCTGCGCTACTGAGTATCCCTCGGGAATCGTAATCTTAACTGTTGACGGAATCCCGTATACCTTGGGCGCTATGGGCAACTCGGTGATTGCCTGCGTGGTATTATATACATACAGCCCGCTGTAGGTATAGGTGTCATAACCTTTCTCCTGCATGGCAGCAGGTTTATAATAATGATATCCTTTTGAAGTACTCATAATATAGCTCAGGGAATCAGCGGGAACCATCACAGCTCCGCTTCTCCCGGATACATAAACAGTCTCTGATATCTTCTTCTTAGCAGCCTTCGCTCTGGCTGAGGAATAATAATTCAGACTGTTCTTACCAATCGTATATATAATTTTCTTACCATTTAAAGTATTGGTAACTGTTAGGGTCTTCTTTGCTTTGATGTATTGGTAGCTAACGCCGTTCATCACCTGGGATACCTCTACGATCGGCACCATGACATGATTTTTTTCCGATACCTCAATTGCTGCACTATCCTCTGATTGGTCATTAAAATCATAGAAGTTATATCCGCCTGCCGCTCTCGAGGTCATAATGCCATACTTTGACTGTACTGTTACCGGTTGTTCTGACCCTGCAGCATCTACTGCAGTTGAAGTATTCGGCGCAGCAGCCCATGCGGCTGAAATCGGAGCCGACCACATGCAGATCGTAAGTACCAGGGAAATAGCAGCCTTTAAAAACTGCCTCTTGCTATAAATACTATGGTTATTTTCTTTATGTAATTTCATAACGTTCTACTCCTTATGTCTTTTTATTGCATATGCTATTTACTTTAAATTCATACTATCTCATTTTCCCGGATTATGCAATACATCCGGTTTACCTTAAGGAAATCTTAAAAACTGCGGAGCACCTTCCTCAAGAATTACTTTACAGTATGAATATGGCAAACTAATAGCAGCGTTGAGACATTTTATTTTCGATAAGTAACCATCATTTTTCTCCCTGCATATTTTCCGATCAGATAGAAAAGCTCTCCAAATGGTTTTTTATAAAAAGGTACCTTAACGGAACTATCATAAACTCCTTTTCTTCGGCTATCTTCCGTCCAATAGACTCCGTCCTGCGTCTCATATTCCATTCCCTTCTGATACGCAAGGGACATCCCTCTGAATAAATTGTAAGGGATCAGAAGCAGATAAGAAGGACTGTACAATCTGCCGGATCTGACATCGTTACGGAATTGGTCTGTCACCTTGCAGAGCTTTACATTTGTCTTGGCATTTAGCTGATATGCATTCCAGCTGAAAGACGCTGTACTGAACTGATAGCATCGGTTAAAGCCGATTGCCTTCAGAAAGGATGTGATACTTTTCGCAGCTGCCCTTCCACCCACACCTCCTGTAGTTGTAATCACAAGCGCCTTACTCTTAAAAAAATGAGGACGATGTGTCATAAAGCAAAGATGATCAAAAAAATTCTTTAATAGTGAGGTTTCCTTTCTAAAATAAGTCGTAGATGCAATGATTACTCCATCCGCCTCCTCCATCGCTTTAATTATCCTCAGGATAATGCTGCTATGGGGGCACTTTTCATGCCCAAGACGAAAGCAATTACTGCAGCCTGTGCAAAAGGGCAGCTTCTCCTCAGCCAAATGTATTTCTTCAAATTCAGACGAAGGCTCCTTCTTCTGAATGTTTTCCTTTACTGCTTCCACCAATTTCCAAGTATTTCCCTTACGGGGACTGCCATTTATGATTAAGTACATTCTCTCCACCAAACCTTTCTACGATATAGTCAATTAAGTTATCTCGCTCTGCCTTCTCATTAAAATCGACACCCAGGCTTTCCTTTAAGCTGTCCTTTCTCAAAAAGGCTTCCTGTAAAACAGAAGTAAGAATAAATGAATTGATCAAATGCTCCTGTGTAGGTTTTCCTCCCGATAGGCAGCTGCCAAATCCGTGTACAGATTTCATCGTATTATCCATTCCCATCGGCTTCTTCAAATCGCCTAGGATTGAAACCTTAGAGATTTGCTTATTGTCCATCAAAAAGTCCATTACCTGCTTTGCAGCACATTTCGTAATTTCGATCGGATCGTTATTTTCGTTCCCTTCCGGTCGGAACGAATGAATTACGTCACTGATAATGGACTGTACACATACTTCAATCAGCGCCTCCTTCGATTTGAAATAATGATTGGCCAAGCCCACACCAATGCCTGCGCGTTCCGCTATTTTCCGCATAGTAATATCTTCAATATCTCCATCCGCTTCTTTGATCAGGGAAATTGTCTGTCTGATGATATTTTCCTTCGTTCTTTCCGATTTCATTTTTACGTCGCTCCTCATAATTGAACATCGTTCAATTTTATAATAAAAGGAAAGCCGCCTTTTGTCAAGCGGCTTTCCGTCAATTATGTTCTCTTGATAAATTCAGCCTTGCATTTCGGACAGGAAATGCAGATCTTCCCTTTTCCGCGGGGAACCCGAATGACCTGTTTACAATGGCGGCATCTGTAATACACATGTGTTTTTGTTCCAACTAAGGATAACTTCATATTTAGGAGCTTCTTTTTCCCATTCTCAGCCATCCTACAGTAAGCCATGTTCTCTCTGGTTCTTCGTTGGATATCCTTGGACACCATACGATAGAAGACAAAGATTAATGGGATATACAAAAGCAGTGTCAGCCAGGTTGCCCTAATGAATATGGTAAAGACGGACAGCAGAAGTGTGATCACTACCAGCGCTCTGGATAACTGGTCAAAGCCATATCTGCCATACATAAAGTTGCGAAATCGATTCATAGCTGTCTCCAATCTGCCGTATTCGGCATATCTTCCATTTCTCTGTATGTCTACTATCATACAATATTATCTTACAATTTCCCATTAAAAAACGATTAAATTTTGTGAAGCTACCGATTGTCTCATAACAAGACTAATTATTCTTAAGAGAATTCAACTATATGTAATATGCAGAGGGGCTGTTGCCAATCAATTATCTGCTACAGAAAGAGAAAGGGTTAGCATTCCCATAATGCACTCTTTGGGAGACACACTGCTGAGTTTGTATGCGATAAGCGAACATTCATGTACGATTGTCGCATACAAAACAGTAGGATGTCTCCCGACGAGTGTGTGAGGGAAGCTAGCCCTTTCTTTTTCGTGGCATAATCACCCCATTGGCAACAGCCCCATTCCTATTCTATATCTGTCTTGTTGATTGTCCGATGACCAGCTCTGCTTCAAAGGTTTTACTCTCGCGCTTAATGCTGCCGTCGATCAGTTCAAACAGTATTCTGATGCTCTCCTCCGCCATCTCTTCCACCGGTTGTCGTATGGTCGTAATGGAAGGATGATAATAGAAGGAAATATCCATGCCGTCATATCCGGCGACAGAATAATCCTCCGGGACCCTTTTTCCCATCTCAAAGATGGCTTTACAGGTTCCCACTGCCATGCTGTCGGAGATCGCATAAACCGCAGTACAATCTGTATTGGTTCCTACCAGAACCTTGGTTACCTCATATCCGTACTGCATGGAGAAAGCATCCATGCTGGTATCGTTGCCATAGAAGACAAGCCTCTGATCAAAGGGTATGCCGTTATCCTCCAAAGCCTTTCGGTAGCCATCGATTCGAAGCTTACCGATGTTCTCATCATCCGGAGGTGCTGCTATGATGGCGATTCGCCTATGACCAAGCTTACATAGATAATCCACCATCTTATAGCTTTCCCTGAAGTCATCCACCGTAACGAAGGAGTAGAATTCCTTATTAATCTGTTCGCCGATACCGCCGGTACTTAAAATGAACGGAACATTGATCTTGTTCAGCTTATCCTCAGAATGAGAGAAATAACCTCCAAGAAATACAATTCCCTTCAGTCTTTTCTCCTTTTCCAGCAGTAAGGCAAGATCAACCTCGTCTTCATGCTCTTCCACGCGATGCAGCAGGAAGGAATATTTTCTTTTCTGTATCTCACTTTCAAACACCTTCAACATATTATTGAAGAACGGATTACTGATGCCTTTGATCAATACCGCTATGGTATTGGACTCAGAGCGCTTCAGATTACGGGCACTGTTATTGGGGATATAATTATAATCCTTGATTGCCTGCATAATCTGGCTTTTAGTCTCTTCATTAATGTCGGGGTGATTGTTGATGGCTCTGGATACAGTGCTGACAGCAACCCCACAAATTTTAGCTATATCTTTGATTGTTGTTTCCATTGCTATTCTTCCTCTGCAAATGCGTTACTTTTAATACCTTAAAGAATTATATCAATAATGGCATGAAAATGCAACGAACACTATGCTCTTCCATATAGAATCGTTATTTCCCTGATCTTTTCCGCTAAATCCTGAGTCAGTTCGACATCATTCACACGCCATTTCCAGTTGTTACCCAGAGTCGACGGAATATTAATTCTTGCTTCCGAACCATGACCCAGATAATCCTGAATTGGGATGATGCAGAGCTTCGCGACGCTTTGCTGAGCCAGTCGGACAAAATCCCAGTGGATATCCTTCGTGTCCCTGCCCTTCCGGTTCAAATATCTGAGTGCCAGCGAATAATCCTCCTGGTTGATACTTCTCAGCCAGCCGACAATCGTATCGTTATCATGGGTTCCTGTATAAACAATACAGTTCTTATCATAATTATGAGGCAGATAGTCACTCTCTTCCCTGGAGTCAAAGGCAAATTCCAAGACCTTCATTCCGGGATAACCGGTCTTCTTCAGTAAATCCTTCACGGTCTGAGTAATATACCCCAAATCCTCGGCAATGATATCCACGTCACCGAGCTTCTCCTTTACCGTCCGGAAAAACTCGTAGCCGGGGCCTTTCTCCCAATGACCGTTGACAGCTGTCTCTTCCCCATATGGAATGGAGTAATATTCATCAAAGCCTTTGAAATGATCTATTCTTACTAAATCATACAATTGAAAGCTGTAGGAGATTCGCTCCAGCCACCAAACGTATTCCGTCGCCGCATGGGTCTTCCAACGATATAAGGGATTCCCCCAAAGCTGACCCGTGGCAGAAAAGGCATCCGGTGGACAACCTGCCACTGCTATCGGGTTCTGCTTCTCATCCAGCTGAAACAGCTCCGACCGTGACCATGTATCTGCACTGTCGAAAGCAACATAGATCGGCAGATCACCGATGATCTTGATCCCCTTTTGATTGGTATAGCTTTTTAACGCATTCCACTGACGGTGGAACTGATATTGCAGGAATTTATAGAATTCAATATCATTCTTCAGCTTCTTCTGATATGTCTCAATTGCTTGCTGCTTTCTAAGCTTAATATCCTCATCCCAACTGGTCCAGCTTAAACCGCCGTAGGAATCCTTGATCGCCATATAAAGCGCATAATCCTCCAGCCAGGAGCTATTCTCCTTCTGAAAGTCTGCATACGCCTCTTCTTTTAAGAAGCTGCTTCTCTCATAAGCCTTACGCAGCATATCGAATCTTGATAGATATATCTTTTCGTAGTCAATGTATCCGGCATCCTTACCAAAATCATAGCCTTCACATTCTTCTGTCGTTAAAAGTCCTTCCTTGATCAGCTGGTCCGGGTCAATGAAGTAAGGATTGCCCGCGAAGGTCGAAAAAGACTGATAAGGGGAATCCCCATAGCCTGTCGGACCGATGGGCAGTATCTGCCAATACTTCTGACCTGACTTCTCCAAAAAGTCAATAAAATCATATGCACTTTTTGAAAAAGAACCTATTCCATACTTAGAAGAAAGACTGGCAATCGGTAAAAGAATTCCGCTTCCACGCTTATTCATTCAGTCACATCCTTTGTCTAATCAATATTTCTCAGCCTTTGACTGCCCCTGCAACCACACCCTCAATGATGTATTTCTGACAGGTCAGATAGAATACTACAATCGGAATAATCGCCAATACCAACATCGCCATCATTGCACCCATATCGATGGAGCCATAACCGCCCTTCAGATATTGAATAGCAATCGGGATCGTCTTATACTCCGTACCAATGACCAGATAAGGAAGCAGGTAGTCGTTCCAGATCCACATCGTATTTAAGATGCCCACGGTGACGGCAATCGGCTTTAATACCGGCATTACCACACGGAAAAAGGTCGTCAGCGGATTACAGCCGTCAATCATCGCAGCCTCCTCCAATTCCAGTGGAATGGATTTGACAAATCCACTGAACATGAACACGGATAATCCTGTTCCGAAGCCCAGATAGATGAAGATGATACCGACCGGGTTATCCAGATGTAATACATTAGCTACCTTCGTCATTGTAAACATAACCATCTGGAAGGGTACAATCATTGAAAATGCGAATATATAATACAGTATGTTATGAAATCTATTTTTTACTCTTGTGATAAACCAGGCCGTCATTGATGTAAATAAGATAATCACAGCAACAGAACAGATGGTAATGAAGAACGACCATCCTGCCGCATGTAAAAATCCGGTCTTTTCAATTCCGCTGGTATAGTTGTCAAGTTGAACGAAGGTCTTGCCATTCGGCAATTCGAACGGTGTTTCACTAATAAAGAATTTACCTTTTAAAGAGTTAATGAAAACAATCAGTATCGGAGATAAAAACAGGATACTAAGTACGAGTAAAAACAGAAATAATACTACCCTGCCAAATCTGCTCTTATTTCCTTCTATACTCATTAGTTCTCCACCTCCTTATTCCGTGTTATCCTAAGCTGGATAAATGCCACGACTGCAACAATGATAAAGAATACAACTGCTTTCGCCTGCCCGATGCCCTCACTGCCGACTGAGCCGTAGAAGGTATTGAAGATGTCCAGGGCGAGCATCGCAGTCTTTTTGGAAGGTGCACCTGCTGTTAAAGCAAGGTTCTGATCAAATAATTTAAACGAATTTGACATGGTAAGGAATAAACATATCGTAAAGGAAGGCATAACCATCGGAATGGTTATCTTTCTTAAAATCTGCAGACCGCCTGCACCGTCGATCTTTGCTGCTTCAATGATATCCTTGGGCACATTCTG
>JAEZLY010000220.1 GCA_023414985.1 Bacillota bacterium
CCACAGTTTTGACTCATAATAATTATAGCGTTATCCGAGCAGAGAAAGGGAAAGAGGCAATCAAGCTCACCTCCTCTCAATGCCCGGATTTGATCCTGCTGGATCTGGGACTGCCGGATATGGATGGAATCGAGGTATTAAAAAACATACGGGAATGGAGCAGTACTCCGATCATCGTCGTTTCTGCCAGAGGACATGAAAGAGAGAAGGTCGAAGCCCTGGATCTCGGTGCGGATGATTATATCACGAAGCCCTTCGGAACCTCAGAGCTACTGGCTAGAATACGTACAGCAGTCAGACATAATCAAAAGGTAATGGAGGACAGTCATCCGGAGCCGGACAAGATCGTCATCGGCGGGCTGATGATTGATTATGAGAAGCGGATCGTTAAGGTAGAAGAGAAAGAAATCCACTTGACGCCGATTGAATACAGAATTATTGTCTTATTATCTAAAAATGTTGGCAAGGTGCTGACACATGATTTTATCATGAAGGAGATCTGGGGACCTTATCTGAATGAGAACCAGACCCTCCGCGTGAACATGGCCAATATCAGACGTAAAATCGAAGCAAATCCTGCCGAACCGAAGTACATCGTAACTGAGGTCGGAGTAGGCTACCGTATGGTAGACGAAGTGTAAGCATGTTTATCACATTAGACGTTTAAAATAGCGTGTAATCATTGATCCAACTTAAGACACGTTCTCACTCGGTTGCCGCACATAGCGGTACATAAGGTTGCGACAGATAAGTGTATCTGCCACAACCTAAGTACCGATGGCGGCAAACGGTCTCTTTATGGATGAATAATCACACGCTATTTTCTATACTTATTGAATGTGATAAACATTCTTGTTTTAGCGAATACCGTTAATATTCATACAAAAGGTCCTGCTGAAAAAATCAGCAGGATAACTGGGAGAAGAGAGTTTCTGGAAAGTATACTTTCCGAGAACTCTCTTCTCCCAGTTTATCATATCACTGTAGGTGACATGACCTTTTGTCAACTTATTTATTAAACTTAATTATAATACGCAGGCATACATGACTAACAAAAACATATACTGAAACAGGGAAACAAGCATCTGCTTTATAATAATTACGCAGGCTGTCGTCTCTCAAGTGTAAGTTCAGGAGGTTGCATATGGATAAGAAAGTTGAAGATAAGATGGTTCAGCAGATTGAAAAAAATCTTTCCAATCACATCAACGAAAGCCTGAAAGTGTCTGCGGAGGAGCAGCCGATCATATCCTTTGATTACTCCAATCCGATCAGCATCTCCAGGGCTGAATACATAAGACAGGCCAGAGAAGCCTGCCTGCGGCAGCTGTCAGAGGTTCAGAGTACAGCTAGGGCATATGACAGCTATTATTTGGAACCGCTTCAGAAGAATGTGGAGCTGCCTGAAACAAAGCAGGTCAGACCCAGAGGACTGTTCAGAGACGGGATCGGATATACAGGAAATCATCCAGAGGATATGGCAATGAATGAGGAGGAGGCTTCCATAAATGAGATTACAGCCTTCCGTTTCCTGATTATACGCATGGTTTGCGCTATTGTACTGTTTCTGGCAATCTTCCTGTTTGACAGGTTTGATTTAAAGATCGGAGCTTTCACTCCGGATAAGGTTCAGGAATATGTAACCGGGAAGGATACGCTGAAGGAACTGGAGGTTAAGTTGGTTACCTTACTGAAGGAAGACAAATAAAATCGACTTCATTTGACCCTGTAACAGTTCTTCACTCTTTTGTTCGTTGTAATTTACCTTCATATCAGTTATAATACGTCATAGGTGTGCACTTATCTTTGCCCGTAACGGTAGGGAATAAGGCACTTAGCATGCGCTTTGGCTGTGATATCAGCCGGAACTGATAGGAAAGGAATACATGATGAGAAAATTAGCATTATCCGATGAAATACTCTTAACCATAGAAAAGCCGGCAAGATACATCGGCGGTGAAGTAAATATGACGGTAAAGGATCCCTCCAGTGTAGAGATTCGATTCTGCATGTGCTTTCCCGATGTATATGAAATCGGTATGTCCCATCTGGGAATACAGATTCTATATGATATGTTCAACCGAAGGGAAGATACCTACTGCGAACGTGTCTACTCACCCTGGGTGGATTTGGACAAGCTGATGAGGGAGCGCAATATCCCGCTTTTTGCCCTGGAATCACAGGAACCGGTGAAGAATTTCGACTTTCTCGGTATTACCCTTCAGTATGAGATGTGTTATACCAATATCCTGCAGGTATTGGAGCTGTCCGGGATACCGATCTATGCGAAGGATAGAACGGAGGAGCATCCGATTGTCATCGGCGGAGGGCCTTGCAGCTATAATCCGGAACCGATTGCCGATTTCTTTGATTTCTTCTATATCGGGGAAGGCGAGACATCATATCAGGAGATCCTTGATACCTATAAGGAATATAAGAGAGCCGGAAAATCCCGAAAAGAATATTTGGAGCGCGTGGCACAGATAGAAGGAATGTATGTGCCCGCTTTTTATGATGTAAATTATAAGAATGACGGCACGATAGAAAGCGTTACCCCGAACAATCCCCTTGCTCCGGTGAAGGTAAAGAAACAGGTGGAGATGAAGCTGAATGAAACCTTTTATCCTGATAAGCCCCTGGTTCCATTTATCCGTGCAACCCAGGACAGGGTGGTTCTGGAGATACAGAGAGGGTGTATCAGGGGTTGCCGTTTCTGCCAGGCTGGGATGATCTATCGTCCTACAAGGGAACGGAGTCTGGATTATCTGAAAAAATGCGCCTACGAGATGCTTCAGTCCACCGGACATGAAGAAATATCCTTAAGCTCCCTAAGCTCCAGTGATTATTCAAAGCTTCAGGAGCTGGTTTATTTCCTGATTGATGAATTCGGTTCCAAGGGTGTGAACATATCGCTCCCGTCTCTACGTATTGATGCCTTTGCCTTAGATGTTATGAGCAAGGTACAGGATATTAAGAAAAGCAGTCTGACCTTTGCACCGGAAGCAGGTACCCAGAGGCTTCGGGATGTCATTAATAAGGGACTGACCGAAGAAGCAATCCTGGGAGGAGCGATGAAAGCCTTCCAGAGCGGCTGGACAAAGGTGAAGCTTTACTTTATGCTGGGGCTGCCTACGGAGACAGAAGAGGATATCGAAGGCATAGCCATATTATCAGATAGGATTGCGAGAGAATATTATACGATTCCGAAGGATCAGAGAAACGGTAAGGTCAGCATCAATTCGAGTACCTCCTTTTTTGTTCCGAAGCCCTTTACCCCCTTCCAATGGTCCAGAATGATCACAGGAAAGGAGTATCTGGAGCGGCAGCGTTTCCTGCGCAGCAAGATCAATGAGCAGCTGAACAGGAAGAGCATCAGCTATAGCTGGCATGAGGCCGAGCTGACGGAGCTGGAGGGTGTCTTCGCAAGAGGGGACAGAAGGGTTGCCGGGGCAATCTACGATGCTTATAAAGACGGATGTCTGTATGATTCCTGGTCAGAGTATTTTAATTATGACAAATGGATGCAGGCCTTCGAGAAAAATGGAATAGATATGGCATTCTACAATTGTAGAGAACGAGAGGAAGCAGAGATCTTCCCCTGGGACTTCATCGATGTCGGAGTGAGCAAAAGCTTTCTACTGCGGGAGTATAAGCGTGCAAAGCAGGAAAAGGTTACGCCGAACTGCAGACAGGCTTGTGCGAATTGCGGAGCCATGGAATTCGGTGGTGGCGTGTGCTTTGACGAAGGGCTGACGGTCGTAGATTTCGAGGAGGATCATCATGAAGGCTAGAATCAAATTTCAAAAGTTCGGTGCAATGAAGTTCGTTGGGCATTTAGATGTCATGCGATATTTTCAAAAGATGTTTCGTCGTGCCAATATCAATAATGAGTATACCAAGGGCTTCAGCCCACATCAGATTATGTCCTTTGCAGCACCTCTTGGTGTCGGGTTGACCAGTGATGCTGAGTACGTAGATATTTCGCTTCTGTCTAGTGACAGCCCACAGGAGATGATTGACCGGATCAATGAAGCCATGACAGAGGGCTTTCGTGTCATCGGGTTCCGACCGTTACTGGAGCGGGAAGAGAATAAGAAGAATGTGACTGCAATGTCCCTGGTTTCTTCAGCAGATTATCTTGTCTCCTTGAAGGATGGTTACCGTATTGGAAATACCATATCCTGTCAGACGGATTTCACGACTGCATTTCAGGATTTCTTAGCGCAGAAGGAGATCATCACCGATAAGAAGACAAAAACCAGTGAGAAGGCAGTGGACATCAGACCGATGATTACATTGGCTGCCTTTTCGCGGGAAGAATATGAAGAGAAACGTATTCGGCTTTTGGCAGAGCTGCTTCCGGAGAGTGTTCGAACAGAGAGTACAGCAGAGCATTATGAGAACGGTATCTCAGCCTATCTTCAATTGGATACCGGAAGTGCCGTGAATTTGAAGCCGGAGACAGTTCTGGAAGCATTTTATGAGTTTCTTGGAGTTCCCTATGACAAATTTGCCTGGCAGGTACACCGTCTGGAGGTTTATACCAGACTTGCAGAAAACGGTAAGCTGGCAGCACTGGATCAGGTAGACAGATAGCGGCAATCATATCATACAAATTTTCAGAGGATTAAGGGAGGAGCAGAGATGGAGAATAAACTTGTGATTACAAAGAAAGACAATATGATTATTTCTGCGTCCTTTGAAGGCAGAGATATGGTTCAAGTGTCTGTCAATACCGCAGAGGAAGACGGAATCCTGGGAAATATTTATCTTGGTAAGGTGAAAAACATCGTGAAGAACATCAATGCTGCCTTTATTGAAATATCAGACGGCAGGATGTGCTATTATTCCATGGGAGAAAATCGTTTTCCGATTATGGCCAATGGGCCGGAATATTCCAGAGATGCAGGACTGATCGAGACAAAGGTTAAGATTGGGGATGAGCTCATTGTCCAGGTGTCTAAGGAGGATGTGAAAACCAAGGCTCCTGTGGTCAGCTCAAATTTAAATTTTACCGGTAAATTCGCAGCCTTAACCTATGGTAAGGCGGCGGTTGGCGTATCAGCGAAGATCCTCGATGATAGAGAAAGGAAAAGACTCCGCGATATCGCAAGGCGCTATACCAGTAAGGATTATGGCTTCATTATCAGAACCAATGCTGCTTTCATCCCGGAAGAGAATATCGTGGCGGAGATGAAGAAGCTGGTGGAAGCCTACGAGGAGCTTCGAACCTATGGTATTCATAAAAGCCGTTTCTCACTGCTTTATAGTACACCACCGGGTTATATCTGCGATATTCGGGATAGCTATACCGAGAATGTCAACGAATTTATCACTGATGATATCGAATTATATGAGCACATGAAAGAGTATCTGGAAACCTCCCAGCCGGAGGATCTGGACAAGCTTAGGTTCTATCAGGATAAGGCCCTGAACCTAGCCAATCTGTATGACATTCCCGAGAAACTGGAGGAAGCCATTCGGCCCATGGTATGGTTAAAATCCGGCGGAACGCTGGTCATTCAGCCAACAGAAGCCCTGACTGTTATTGACGTGAACACCGGTAAAGCAATTACCGGCAAGAAACAGGTCCAGGATACCTTCCTAAAGGTAAATAGGGAGGCAGCAAAGGAGATTGCCAGACAGATCAGACTTCGCAACCTTTCCGGAATCATTATTATCGATTTTATCGATATGGATCTGAAGCAGAACAAGGAGCTCCTGATGGAGGAGCTTCAGGAATATATTAAGAAGGATCCGGTGAAGACAACCCTGGTTGATATGACTGCCCTGGGACTGGTAGAGGTTACGAGAAAGAAGGTCCGCAAACCGCTTCATGAACAGATTAAGCGAAACGGTGGTAAGAAGCTGGCGGATTACTATAATAATGAGGAAGTGTAAATCTTCATTAGGATTTTATTTCTTTGTTATGCCGGATGGCAGAAGAATATCTGAAATGAATAATAATTGAAATACAGTTTGAAAAATGAACTTTATGCAGGAATGGTGATAGAATGATCAAGACGAACGTGATGCGCTTATTGGAGCAGGCAGGCATCCCTTACCGGGCAATGGAATATGAAGTGGATGAGAACAACCTGGCCGGGGAGCATGTGGCAGAGCTGATTGA
>JAEZLY010000025.1 GCA_023414985.1 Bacillota bacterium
ATACCTTCCCTTATTAACCTAGTAACGATCGGACTTTATAAGAACCGATTACTCTATTAATTAATAAGCACGTGCATCAACAACATCCTTTGTTATAGTAGCACAGTCAAACATTTCTTCCTTAACATATGCGTTCTTCTCAACGGTCTCGCCTGCTTCCAGCTTATTGATAAGCTCAACTATACGAGGTCCATGAAGTGGATTACACTCAACGTCAAGGTTGAATTTACCTGCGAGAACCTTCTCAAGTGCCCACTTATTAGCATCAAAAGCGATAACTTTTACTTTACCATCCTTGCCATATGTAATACCGGCTGCATCCATAGCGTCACAAGCACCACGAGCCATATTATCGTTTTCTGCATAAACAACATTGAATTCTGTTCCTGCAGCAATCAGATCAGCAACTGCCTGCTTTGCAAGTGTTTCGTCCCAACCCTTCATATTCTGGTTGAATACGATTTCCCAGCCGTTTGCCTTTGCTCCGTCTTCAATTGCTTTGGAACGTCCAAGCTGTGCGGAAGAACCTGTGTCACCGCCAAGAACAACGATCTTAGCCCCATCTACCTTTTGGTTCTTCAACCAGTCAACAGCCTTATTTCCTTCTGCTTCGAAATCGGAGCATACCATTGCAGTGTAAAGATCCTCAGGAAGCTCAAGCTTACGGTCAGCCATAATGAAAGGAATTCCTGCTTCCTTCGCAGCCTTTGCAACATCTTCCCAACCTGCGGACTGAAGACCTAAGACAACCAGATAATCAACCTCTTCCTGAATAAGCTGCTGTGCCTGTGAGATCTGTTTTGCATGGTCGCCTTCACCAAAGACCATTTTTGTCTCAAAACCAGCTTTTTGGAAAGCTTCATTGAATGACTTTGTGTTTGCGGTACGCCAGTCTGACTCGTTTGCGTTTGTCTGAACAACACCTACAACAACTTTGCCGTCGCCTTTGCCTGAAGTCTCTTTGCCTTTACTACCACATGCAGCAAGAGAGAGAACAAGTGCAACAACCAGAACTAATGAAAACAACTTCTTCATAGATTTTCTCCTCCAATCATTTTATAACTCGATAAATTTGAGTTTACTCATTTTTATTGAGTTTACATTACTGTAAGCACAAGTATATTCAACTTAAGCGAATAAAAATACGGAAATTATTCCTGTCTTTGTTGTTATTTTTACTGTGCTTCCATTTCTGTTAATGATTGGTTAAGATTTCTATGAATTTTGTTTGATTTTTTCCTAATAACTGCGTCCTACCCGGTCAGTACTTGCATTTTCTGCCTCAAAAACCTTTTCTTCTACATAAGATACCTTATCAACCTCTTCTCCCTTTTCCAAACGCTCGATGATCTCTGCGATCAGCGGACCTTGTAAAGGATTGCATTCAATATCAACGTTAATCAGACCATTTTCCATCTTATCAAAGGCTTCCGAAACCGCATCAAAAGAAATGACAGTAATGTCCCCGTCTACTCCGCAGGTTAATCCGGCCTCCTGTATGGCCTCTATCGCACCGAAGGTCATATCATCATTCTGTGAAACCAATACATCAATATCGTCAAACTGCTGCAGATACTTTGCCATGACCTCCTTGCCCTTTGCCTTTGTAAAATCACCGTCTTCATGTGCAAGGATCTTCCAGTTCTTGTGCTGGCTGGCTATCTCATTGAACCCGTTAGACCTCCCAAGCTGAGCAGTAGAATTTTGCGTCCCTTCCAGTACGACAATATTAATAGAATAGGAATTGCTTTCCCTCTTCTTCTCCTTGGTCGCTGTTTTCTTCGCAGTATCCGATTTACTTTTATTCTCCAGATATTGTTCCAGCCACCGTCCCGCCTTTCGTCCCTCTTCATATTTATCCGTACCCACGCTCGCGATATAATGGCTGTCATTTTTCGTATCAATCATACGATCCACAAGAATAACCGGAATACCGGCTTCCTTGGCTTCCTCTAATACGGTATCCCAACCGGTCTCTGTCGTCGGTGCGATTACGATATAATCCACTTCCTGAAAGATAAAGCTGCGTACATCCTTAATCTGGTTTTCCTGCCTCTGCCTACCGTTGCTAAAGATCAGAGAGAAACCATTCTCTTCCGTGAGTGCATTCTGGATTGATTTCGTATTCGCCGTACGCCAATCCGATTCCGAACCAAGCTGTGAGAAACCGACAACGACTAAATCAGAATTCACAGCCTCCGAATTATCATTTTCATTATATTGCGGGATTTTTATAGGCCTTAAGCTGCAACTCACAAGGGTAATCGGAATGGCCAGAAAAACCACTAATATTATGATGAGTTTTTTATTCATATTTCCCCTCACTTCTCCACCAATCGAACCGGTATCTTAATTGTAATGACTGTGCCCTCTCCTTTTTTACTTTGGATATCGAGTCCATAGCTGCTGCCATAATTCAGTTTGATCCGCTTATTGACATTGGCCAGGCCAAAGCCGGTACTTTGTTCGCTTCCCGGTAATTCAACCGCTTTTCGAAGCTCCTTTAACTCCTCTTCCTCCATACCAATTCCGTTGTCGATTACCCTAAAGCAGATATCCTCGTCCATTCTTTGCCCGATTACCGTTATTTTACCTCTGGCCCTTAGCATTTTAATTCCATGATATAAAGAATTCTCAACCAATGGTTGAAGGGTCAGTTTCAAGATCTGATATTGATACAGCTCCTCCGGGATCGCAATTTCATAATCCAGAATATCGCTATAGCGTGATTGCTGTATCTGTAGATAGCTTTTGATATGTACTTCCTCTTCCTGAATTGATATGAAGTCTTTTCCCTTACTCACAGCAATTCTGAAAAACTCGGATAAGGAAACAACGATGTCGATTGCCTCTTTATTCTTACTGCCTTCGATCAACCAGATAATCGTATCCAGCGTATTATATAGAAAATGCGGATTTATCTGTGCCTGCAGAAGCTTTAGTTCCATATTCCTTAAGTTTTCCTGTTCCTGCCGTATGCTGTTAACCTGCTGTTCCAATTTCATGGCCATATCATTAAAGCTGTCGGATAAAACCGACAACTCATCATGATTCTCGCAGGAGGTCCTTGTCGTAAAATCTCCTTTGGCAACCAGAGCCGTCTTTTCGCACAGCATACCGATCGGTTTGGTAATACTATCCGTTAATAGGATATTCATCAGGAATGAGGCTATGATAATAGAACCTAAAGCCACGATCATCGTCAGGATTACCTTTGCTACCTGTTCATTCAGGCTCTGTCTGATCGCTTCAAAATTCTGCGTCTCGTAATAGATATAATATTGGACTTCCTCCTGAAACAGTTCCGTCAGAATATAGATGTCAGATTCCAGCATCGCGATGTTTTCTTCATAGTGACCCGTCTGCTCCAGATTATCACGAATTTCACTGATTCGGTCCTCCAGCGTGTTTAAGTTAAGTAGGATACGCTTGATCCAGCCAAGACTTTCCCGGCTGGTGGTTATTTCACGCAGCTTCGAAAAATTCATTCTTGCTGAATCGATCAACTCATACGGATTTTTAAGATCATGATTGTCATCAATGGATTCGAAGGTTTCTGCTTCAACCACAATCTTATACATGCTCTCGTCCATCTCTGCTTTGAAATTGAGGTTATAATTATTTGCCGCAGTAATTCTTCGCACAATCGTGTCATATGCCGTACTGTAATTATGCAAAGCCGTTATCTGGTATACCGAGAGTATAATCATCGGTATGATGATGATGGCGGCCACCAGAATAAGCTTCAGCCGCAGAGGGTATTTGATTGGTTTTTCATTGGAATAGTTCGTCATTCTTCCCCTTTCCCCTGCATCCTGTATTCCGACGGCGTACAATTCTGTGTCTTCTTAAAGATATAACTGAAATAATGGGAATCCAGATAACCCACCAAGAATCCGATCTCTGTTATCTTCTTGCTCGAGCATCTTAAATACTCTTTTGCCTTGTCCATACGGATATCTGTAAGATATTCGATAAAGGTCCTCCCCGTTTCCTGATTGAACAGGGAGCTGAAATAATTCGGACTGATATTTACCTTCGATGCAACCTTATCCAGCGTCAGATCACTCATTGCATATTTCAGATGTATGTATTCCTTTGCTTTTTCTATTAATCCGGAATATCTTTTCTGACTGCTCCTGTTTCTCAGATCAATTGCTTCCTTAAGGATGGTTTTATAAAATCTTCGGCAATCCTCCAGGCTGGTCAGCTGTTCGTTGATATCATTCATACTCTTTAGACTGTTTTCAATCTTCTCCTTTGAGTATTTCAGATTCTTCAGGAATCTCATGATCGCAGAATATCCATCCATCACGATATACTGACGGAACAGGGTAGAACTCATCGCACTGGCATCAAAGCCTTCAAAATACCTGTCCACAAATTCGTCCACATCCTGCAGCGTACCCCTCTTTAAGAATTCTTCCAGAAGAATTCGATCCAACTTCTCTAAGTTTAACTCGCTGACATTAATCCATTTTCCAACCTGATCTTTTATATTACGTGCATCACGATGAGATAAGAACTGGTCCTCGCGTTCAAAATAACGCAGAGAAAACGCCCTGTTTGCATCAAGATAGGACTGCTGTAGATCACGGACACGATGTACAACCCTTCCTATTCCTCCGAAATACTGCACCTTCCCTTCACTGATCCGGATTAGCAGATTGCATAATTCCCGGGTCAATGCTTCGATCTGGTCTTCATTTTCCCCCAGCAGAATAAATGCCCAGCCATCCATACCACGCTCAAAAACCTTGATGTCAGGATAGTTCCTTAATGCTTCCTGCATGGCAGCCTCGCATTGCACTATTTCATTGGAGTATTCGTACATATCCTCCTGCACCTTAAACTGAAATAACAGCACGCAAAAAACGCTTGCTACCATATTGATACCAAGCTCCTCTTCCTGTTCAATAATCTGGGAAAGCGACATCTTTCCGCTGACTAATGCATTAAAGAAATCTTTTCTCTTTTCACCCTGGTTCTGATAAACCAAATGCTGATATTGTTCCAGTATCTGCTTATCCTTCCGCTCCTTTTCAATCACTGCAGCTGCATTTTTAACCGCTGCTAAAAGCTTATTGGAGGTGACCGGTTTCAGAAGATATTCCGTGATTCCGATATCGATCGCCTGCTGTGCATAACCGAAGTCACTATAGCCGCTGATGATGATGATCTTCAGCTGAGGCATCTCCTTCTTTAGCAGCTTACTGAGCTCCAGGCCATCCATAAACGGCATCTTGATATCTGTGATCAGAATATCCGGCTGTTCTCTTACGATCAAAGGATAAGCCAGTTCTCCGTCACTTTCGTCCCCGACGATTGCAAAACCTTCCTCTTCCCAATGAATATTATTTTTGATACCTTCTCTTAATATAATTTCATCCTCTACCAAAAAAACCTTAACCATAGTTCCCCCCGAACATCATTCATTTAATATTATTTAAATAATGGTCCGCATTCATCATACCATAATTTCTCACTATTTGGGGAAATATTATTTTATTACTCATCAATCTCTCTCTTCGTTTTTTTTCCTCCGGTGGGTAATTATGCCTTCCATTCCTCTTCCAGCATCGCATATACGCAATCATCGTACCAGCTATCGTTCATACGATAGCTTTTTACAAAATGCCCTTCTTTTCTGAACCCTAACCGCTCCAGAAGTTGGATCGAGTGTATATTAGCCGGATCAACCGATGCCATGACTCTATGTTTGTTCCATTCAGAAAATGCACAGTGTATTATGGCTGTTACTGCCTCAAAAGCATATCCCTTGCCTTGATATTCCGGTGATAAGGTGTACCCGATTTCAATCTGATACTCATCAATAAAATGAATTCCAATGTCCCCGATCATTGGCCCTTCCTTTAGGCAAACAGCTACTTGCAGCCATTTATCCGTCATATTTAAGCATACAGCTGAGTTTCTGTTTATAAAGTTTTCAATTTCACTAATATCTGTTGGTTTCCAGGACTGATACTGATATACCTCCGGCATGGAACGATATTGAAAAAAGTCTTCCTTATCTTTCAGCTCAGGTTTTCTGATCAGTAATCTGTCTGTTTCAATATTGTTAAAGTTACTCATGATATACCTCTTTTCTTTTTATTCTTTAATGCCGGAAGGTTCAGCCTTTTTAATACTTCGGGCTCTGCTTATAAACCCCAAGCACCGCCTCAGCCTTTTGAATGACCTTTTCCCTTACGGCTGGCGGCTCAAGGCATTCACACGACTCCCCAAGCGATAGTAAGAATCGTATGCCGATGTCACCGCTTAATATGGGAATAACCGCAATATTTTTACCATTCTCATAGCAGATGTCAATCTCATTGAAATAGCTTAATAACTCACCCTTAAGCGAATCATCAAACCTGATTTTCACCATAATTTGCGGTATCTCGTAATCGATTTCTTTGCTTAATGTGGAGAAATCAATCTCCCTCGGTGTAAAGGTTCGCTCTGAGGTGATAAGCCTTCGTATGCGTGAAAATCGAAAGGTTCTCATTTCCTGGCGTAAGAGGCAGAACCCTTGCAGATACCAGCTGTTACTCTTATGTAGCAGGCGGTACGGCTCGACTTCTCGATAGGATACCTCTCCCTTGACGTCGGAATAATTAAAACAGAGTATTTTTCGCTCATCAATAGCTGAATTGATGGTTTGCAGATAGCCCTCACGTAACGTATCCTTTTGCCAAGGACTAAGGTCAATGGCGATTCGACTTGTTAGTTCTTCGATATCACTCTGCTTCTCTTTGGGGATAATCGCTTTTAACTTACCCAAAGCCTGCTTTGTTTCTTTGCTATCCAGTGCAGAATGCACACCGGAAAGCCCAATTAAAAGTGTTGTCAGATCCGTCTCAGAAAATAAACGCTTATCTACTTTATACTGCTCCATGATACCAATGCCGCCGTTAATACCGGGATAAGTAACAATAGGTACTCCAGCCTCATTGATGATTTCGATATCTCGGTATATCGTTCGCTTGGATACCTCAAACGTTCGCGCAAGCTCGGAAGCACTTATCGTTTTGCGCTCCAGGAGCAGCATGATAATGGAAATTAATCTGTTCATTTTCATACTAAATCAGTCCTCAACAAAGAATATTTAATATCATTATAAAATGATGACATACTATTGTCAACGTTTGTCGGGTATACTGATCCTATCACAAAATAAAGGAGTGTTATCCATGTCATTAAACACGTACATCAGATTCAACGGCAACTGCCGCCAAGCCGTAGAATATTATGCAGAAGTATTCGGCTGCCAAAAGCCAAACCTCATGACCTTCGGACAATTTCATAGTGAAGCAGACTTTCCTATGTCCGAGGAGGTAAAAAATCAAGTTATGCATACCTCCTTAAGCATTGACGGACATGATATCATGTTCTCCGATTGCCCACCGGGAATGCCCATAACTCAGGGTAATAATTTTAGCCTGGCTTACAGCTCACAGGACAGGGACTTAATAACTCGCATCTTTCATTGCCTAAGGGACAGCGGAGGACAAGTTATTATGGAGCTCTCTGAGACCTTTTGGAGCGACTGTTACGGCTCTATCATCGATAAATTCGGTATCAGCTGGCAGTTTACCCATGACATTGGGAAGGCTTACTAAAAGGATAACGGTGAGTCAGACATCCTCACACATTAATTTCCCCTCGATCTGTTTCCGAATCACATACCGAGGGGAAGTTATTATTCAATCTCTGATAAAATCTAAATCGTTTATTTTTGAGAATCCAGGATAAACATTGATGCATCTTTACCCATGAATATCTTGCTTCCGGTATAGAACGTCTTGGTTTGAACATTCTTATACCCTATCTTTTTCATGATGTTTATGAGTTCAGTCCGGTCAAACCCGTTATGGACCAGATCTGAAACTACTTGTTTATTTTTGTCAAAATCTACGATTAATAAATGACCCCCTTCATTGAGAACATCATATAATCTGGATAAAACCAATTCCGAATCCCTAATATGGAGCAGAACCTGGGCCATAAAAATATAATCAGCATTTAAATTCGATAAGCTTTCCTGTTCAAAATCAAAGCATTTCGTATCAACGTTCTGAAGATTGAGATCAGAAACCTTCCTCTTTATTTGGTTAATCATATTTTGCGATGTATCCAGAAAAAGCATCGACTTGAAATTATTTAACAGGTTCATTCCCACGAGACCGGTTCCGCAACCAAAATCAATCGCATTTTTACTTTTTGTATCAACTAAAAATTCCTGAATGGCATCGGAGGATAGCTTTGCAATCTTAATTCTTTCCGGAGTGTCATAAACATCAGCCATCATTTCAAACTTATCTGTATTTCCCATAATTCTATCTCCTATCTTCTGTCTCGGTCCATATCAATCGTTTCAATCCAATTTACCATCTGCTTTAATGCTAACTCTAAATTCCCAAATTGACAATGGTTTTCCGCCGATTCCTCTGCAGTAAAGATCCTACCGGTAAAAGAGCGCACATTCGTGAGTAGCTGCGTCTGCTTATAAAACTGATCCATATCACAAAAATGATCTTCTGATCCCGCAAGCAGAAGGAAATCCTGTTTTATCATAGGCGATATTTTTCTGGTATGAAAGAGTTTAAGTTTTTGAAAATACTTGTATGGGCTGGCGGTACCCATTACATGCATTCCATGGTCAATTCCCCAATAGATATAAGCATCTTTCCTCATTTTTATTCCCACAATAAAATTGAACAGACCGGAGAATCTGAGTGCAGTCATTGAATGAATAAACATCGCAAGACCGGGGCCCCTTCTTGTGGAAACCACTTGATAAAAATCGTAAATAGCACCCCAAGCTATCACTCTCTTAATTCTGGGTTCATATGCCGCCGCTCTCGGGGCCAGATATCCTCCCAGTGAAAGCCCAATCAGGGTAACCTCATTCAGTTGAAATGCATCCAGCACCGCCTTAACCGGCTTTTCCCACTGAGGTGTCATAGGGTAATAATATTTTTGTAGTACCTCTCCCTGTCCGGGCCCTTCAAAATAATAAAAATCAAAACCCTGTTCTGCAAAAAATATCATAACCGGAATCAACTCCTCCTTATAACAGTCGAAGCCTCCGGTGAATAAAATCGTTCCCTTCGATTGTTTCCCACTTCGATTTGGAACATAATAGACCGGCAGCTTAATCCCATCGTAAGCCACCTCTTTCTCTAGGATAACTTTCTGGTCAAAGTACTCCTTATAAGTTTCTCGAAACAGCCCTACCAATTTATCATAGATTACTTGCTTATCCTGATCGGAATGAGGTAAAAAGAAGTCAACAGCCCGATAATAGCAGGCTTGCTTTTTTACATCTCCGGTGCTTTTGGCTTCCTCAGCTAGTCTCATAAACTCCCGTTTCCAGTCATTCAAATTATTTATTTTCTCTGTTGCTTTTTTAACCTCCTGTATCGGAAGATTATCAAATGCGACCCATCGATTCATTTGGTAATTAAAATTCGGCTCATCGTGGAAATGATAGGTACCCTTCCTAAATTCTATACTCATAATACACCCCCTATTTATATAATAATCTTACACTTTTCATTACACATTTCTGATAATAGGCTGTGTCCGTAAAACGGCAGGTCAATCTTTTTGGATTTTAATTTTTTCCTTAGCTCCTCTAAGTAAATGCCTTTCCCTTTCATCGCACATTTGGCATATAGCTCTGTATTAAAATTACTTCTTTCGATTTGCTCAATGTTCAAATCAGCAAAATAATCAAAAGCTTCCTTCATATCCAGTGTGGTCGTCACTCCGCACGTCGGCGATCCGTCGACCCCTATCACTCCCAGCACTTGATAGCCTGATTTTATATAATCATGGATCATAGATACAGTTTCACGAGCTAATCTTTTATAGACGCTCCTGGTATAAACCAGGAAAATCCACAGCAACAACGGCTTCATAAAATAAATGATCGTTCTCCTTGAATCAACTGCAATCCAAAGGTATTTCTTTAACACTCCTCCCCAGGCAACTTGTTCCGGACACTTCATCTGAATAATGCCCACACCCCTTGCCATCATATCTTCGATAACCTCTGTAACAGAACCTTTTCGGAACGCTCCGCCCAGGTATCTGGTATTCATGTTCAACAGGCAATGTGATACAAATACTACTTCTTTTCCTCTTTGATCATTTAAGACCTCCATTAACTGATCCAATTTCTTCAATCTCTTACCGCCCCTCTCGGTTTAGCAGCTAAACCATTGATCAAATTTTTATATGTGCTTATCCTTAAGATTATTGTACTTCTCAATATGTTGGTTAATCAAAGACAGCAGCTGCTTAAAGTCATGTAACTGATCCACTGGAATCGTTTTAATATATCCTGACATTTCCTCATCCATACGTCTGTGAAACTGCTCATGACTGTCAAACGCTTGAATACCCTTTTTCGTCAGTTCTAATATAAACTCTTTTTTATTGGATAAGCTCCTTGTTTTACTGACATATCCCTTGCTGATCAGTTTCGTTATGGTCTGAGATACTGCTCCTTTGGTGATGCCAAAATAGATACAAAGCTCCGTAACTGTCTTCCCTTTATTCGTATGAATTGCTTCAATCATGTTCAATTCTGACGGATACAGGCAATCGCCAAGTCCGGTATCAAATGGCACGCTCTCAAGCTTATTATATTGATTAACCAATTTCACTATTTCATTTCTAAATTCTAAGACTGTTTTATATTCTTTATCGTTCATCATATTTTCAGTTTAGCACCTAAACCTTTCTGTGTCAATAAAATTACTTAAATATATTTACTAATCAGCATTCTTCAGGCACCCCAATCAGAATCTCATTTTCATCATGAATAAAAAGTAATATAGAACAGGCGATCCCACGATAACAGACAGAATTGTGATTACTGTTTTTACCCTATTCTCATCCCGTAATAGGACTATCACCAGTTTATACCCTAAAATCCCTGCCAATCCGCCCAAACAATTCAGTATGATATCATCAACGTCCGATACTCCAATTCCTAAAAGCCCCTGTATTACTTCGACGAGCAAACTCACGGTTCCAATCCACAAAAAATTAACCAGTACTCTCTTATCTTTTTTCAGGAGCGGCAAATAGATACCAATGGGAATAAATATCACGATATTTCCTACCACATTTCCGAAAGCAGAATTTCTTAACGTATCTGTCCTGCCGGATATATATTCCATGATACTATGAAAAGGAATGAGGTTGATGGATCGATATAAAGTTCTTTGACTATGAAAGAGTTCCAAAAGTGAAACCCTTGACAGAAGTAATATTTTAAATAACAAAAATAAATAACCTATGAAAATTCCATATAAAAATACTGTTATGATTCGTTCCCGTTTCTTCATAATTCCTCCGTTATTCTTATCACTGCTGTCTTTGGCAGGTTAGTTGTTAATGCAGATTAGCATAATCGTAATAATTACATATTTGGAATTTTATCTTCCTATACTGCTGTATACAGTTAGTGCATCAGTAATATTATACTGCTCCGTATGGTGATCACCCTTCGCACCGGCAGTAACCAAGACATATTCCTGATCCCCCACTTTGCCGAGACTTGCGAGACATAGCCCGGCTTCCTCTGTATACCCTGTTTTTCCTCCCAGAATCTCTCCGTCGATCGTATTCTGATCACTGAGTTCTTTAAACATGGTACTGCTTAAGGATATCCCATCCGGATGTTTATTCGTAGGTTGCGTGAAATGACGTGATGACGTAAAAATCTTCCGGAATGTATCATTTTGTAAAGCGTAGCTTAGTAGAACAGCCAAATCCTTGACCGTTGTATAGTGATTTTCATCTTGAAGTCCGGTCGTATTTTCAAAATGGGTATTGTCCATGCCAAGCTCTTCCGCCTTTTGATTCATCAGCTTCACAAAGTCCTGTTCTGATCCTGTAATCAGATTGGCAAGCCCGATGCAACACTCTGCACCACTTGGCAGCATTACCCCGTATAACAAATCAATTACGCTTACCTGCTCCCCGGGCTGGAATCCTGCCATGGATGCATCTGCCTCGTACAGTCCTTGAAACGTTGCTTTGGAAAGTTCGATTTCTTCGTTCAGATCAGGAATATTTTCAATTGCCACAATCGTCGTCATCATCTTTGTTAGAGAAGCCGGATAGATTTTTTCTTCGCTGTTTTTTTGCATCAGGACGGAAGCGTCCGATAATCGAAGCAGAATCGCATTAGGGCTGTTCAATTGATCAGGAGACATTGAAGCAACGGGATCCGGTTCTGCCTTTGACGTAGGAACCGGTGTTATTCCATCGTCAGAAGAAGCAGGCTTTGTCTGTGTGGAAGTATTTAATGAGATGATATTATCGTATTCTCTCTCCAATGCGCGTTTGTTTCCTTGTATAATGAGGAACTTAAGAACGATCACAGTGATGACAATCATCAGCAATAGTGTCAGAAATACAGGCAATCCTGATCTCTTCTTTTTTACTTTACGAACCATAATAAAACAACTCCTTATTCTGTGTTGCTATTATTTAAGCATAGAACAAGGAGTTATGTTGGAATTCCATCTTATGAACATCTTAAGATTTTCTTATAGCGGAAGCTTGACTGTAAATGAAGTATTTTCTGTGTTACTTTCAACAGAGATGCTTCCATCGTGAGCCACAACAATTTCTTGTGCAATTGCCAGGCCCAGGCCTGCTCCGCCGGTGTTGGTGGAACGTGAGTTATCCAATCGGTAAAACTTTTCAAAGATTGTCTCAAGCTTTCCCGGTGGGATTGGATTCCCCTGATTAGTAAAGGTGATAACAAGATTATTGTCCTGCTGCTTAGCAGTAATTTCAATGACGCTGTTCTCATAGCTGTAGGCGATCGCATTTTTCAGAATATTATTGAAGACACGGGCCAGCTTGTCCGCATCTCCCCACAGAGAGAGGCTGTCAGGAACATTGACTGATACCTCCTTCCCTTGAGGAGTAAGGGTCGGATAGAATTCATCTGCCATCTGCTGAAGCATGAATAGTAAATTGATTTTTTCTTTATTTAAGACTATCGTTTGAAGATTAAATCTTGTGATTTCAAAAAACTCATTGATCAGCTGTTCCAGGCGATAGGCTTTTTCCAAGGTAATGCCTACGTATTTTGCCTTCTGTTCAGGAGGCATGTCCGGTGCCTCATCCAGAAGGCTTAAGTATCCGATCACAGAGGTAAGCGGTGTCTTTATGTCATGCGCCAGGTAAACCACCAAATCGTTTTTGCGTTGTTCGGCCTCTAGTGCGGCTTTCTTTTGCTTTTCAAGATTATTCTTTATCTGATTAAGCTTATTCTCCATAAAGGCCAGTTCCGGTGATAACGTAATTTCTGCATTGGATTCCTCCGTAAGCTGATCCATTCCGGCACTGATCTCATCAAAATATCTCGTAAACCAGGATATAGAAAGCCGAAATAAGATAGCTAGGAATATAAGGATTACAACAAAAAGGATCATGTTCAAATTATTACGAATCACTAACTGATAGATTGTCTGTGCGTCCGTACGATGAAAACGAAAGACATAAACCAATAATTGAACGATCCTATCTCCGATTTGTCCACGCAGGATATAGCGTAATAGATAAACCATCACTGCAGCGGAAATTATCATGAGAAGGATCCGAAAAAAAACTTGCCTTATTAATTTCGCATAATCATTCTTTCTTATAGCTCTCTTACTTTTCAATTTTATAGCCAACCCCCCATACCGTCTTGATGTATTTCGGACGCTCTGCGTTGTCGTGCATTTTTTCCCTAAGATGCCGGATATGAACCATTACCGTATTGTTATTATTGGTGAAATACTTGTCTCCCCATACCTCCCGGAACAATTCTTCCGAGCTTACTACTCGTCCGCGATTGGAGCACAGAGTCCAAAGGATAGAAAATTCGGTCGGGGTAAGCGATAGCTTTCTTTCATTGAGTGTACATTCATGGGTATCCAGATCCAATACCAAGCCGGAAAAGGCAATTACATGTTCCTCCCGTTTTAGCTCCACAGAATTATATTTGGTAAATCTCCTGAGCTGTGCCTTGACGCGGGCGACAAGCTCCAAAGGCCGAAACGGTTTTGTGATATAATCATCCGCACCCAATGTCAATCCTGTTATTTTATCGATTTCTTCCTCTCTGGCTGTCAGCATGATTACGGGGAAATTATGATTTTCCCTGATTTTCCGGCAGATCGTAAAGCCATCAATATCCGGCAGCATGACATCAAGAATCGCAAGCTCTATCTGTTCCGACTCAATACAACGGAGGGCATCCTGCCCTTTATAAAATTTGTATATGGTAAAGCCTTCATTTTTCAAATATACTTCAATCAGGTTCGCTATGGACTCCTCATCATCCACAACCATAATATTGATACTCATAGGTCCCATCCCTTCTTTCCGCCCAGACACTTATTATTATAGTACTTCAGAAGGAAAATTTATATCATAATAAACTTCTTATGAAAACCTTAAGATTTCATTAAGGACAATCCTTTTATTTACTGTAGATAAAATATTATTCAAACAGGTAGCTTGTCATTGTTAATGAGCCCAGTTCACCGGATTTATTAAAGCAGCTAATTCTATCCTCTTCACTTGCCGCACCAAGTACATACAATAAGGGATAAAAATGATCCGGAGTTGGTACAGCAAGCTTTGCCGTATCGCCCAGCTCCTTATAATTTAAAATATTTTTATCCTTCCTTTGAACAATGTTATCATATATATAATTATCAAATTGGTATGCCCAGTCGTATCCCTCGTTCCCCATATCCCAATTAACAAGTCCTAAATTATGCACTATATTTCCGGATCCAAATATAAGAACGCCCTCATCTCTTAGGGTTTTTACTTCTTTCCCTATTTGATAATGCGCTTCAGGCGGAGCATACCTATCTATACTAATTTGAAATACCGGGATATCTCTTTCCGGATACATATGGACTAGCACAGACCAGGTTCCGTGGTCAATTCCCCAGGAGTTATCATATTCCGTCTGTTTTGTAATCAACTGCTTAGAGAGTTTCGCAAGACTAGGTGAACCCGGTGCATTATATATAACTTCATACAATTCTTTAGGAAAGCCGTACATATCATAAACTGTCCTTGGCTGCTCCTCACTCATTATTTTGGTACCCTTGGTAAACCAATGAGCTGATACAGAGAAAATTGCTTTGGGTTTGGGTATTCTTTTAGCGATATCTCTCCAGGTTCCGGAATAAACATTATCTTCAATAGCATTCATTGGCGATCCATGACCAATAAAAATAACCGGCATCTTTGACATAACGACTCATATCCTTTCACATTAATAATGTACTGCATATAAGCATAAAAACATGAATTTAACACCAAAAAACTTAATACATTGGCTCTTCTGATCAATAGGAATCGATACCTTAAAATGCAAATAGCTCTCGAGAAGTATAGTTATCGTATCTTAGCTTGTATGATAATAATATGTACTTCACTCTTAATTATATTTAATGGTCATGAATGTACAGATTTAATTCATCGTGATACACGTCAATTCTAAGCTCCTGCACTTCGGTTTCTTCATCTAAAATAAGATCCACCATGTGATGCGGAGTTTTCCCTCCGATCGCCATGGATTTAATACAGGAAACGCAATAAACCACAACATCCTGACAAGGCATCTGAGACGCTCGCTTTTTCTGCAGCTCAGTAACTTTTTCGATTGGTAGTTTGGGATAAAAATTATCACCACAGCAAATGGATTGTGTCCCGCTGAATTTAGAATCATTAATTTCCATTTTCATTCTCTGCAAAAGGCTTCTGACTGCTGAATGGACTTGCGGTTTGGGTCTGTATGAACAAGAGTCCTGCACCGAAACCGTTAATCCGTTGTGATTCGGCAAAGGCAAATTTTCGATGCTGTCCAAAACTTCCCATAAAGAAATTGTCTGTATCCCATCATATAGGGAACGAAATCTTCTGTCACAGCCAGCACAGTTATTAATGATCGTAGAACCCTGAGGTAGCTGCGGATCATGGTGGCAACATATGCTGTGAAGCTTTACCGGTCCAAAATACTGATTAAGCATATCTTGCATTTTATGTCCTGATTCCGGTTTGTAAATATTTAATGCGCATCCCGGGTTAAAATAACATTTTTCCATATCAATGTCGGAAATTTTAATGCTCGGAATCCGAATGCCCTCCATTTACTGATCCTCCTATGATATAACGCAGTTTACTAACTTCTGCAGATTGTTATAGCTCCAGATGTGTTTTTATTCCTTTTTTTCCTCTTAACAGACTCATACCCACAAGAATCAAGACTGGAAATATCAGTGCTGCCGCTAAACCATTTTTAAGAGCATCACCGGTTGCATCTGCCACCAACCCAACTAAGGTAGGTCCCGCAGAGCATCCGGCATCTCCTGCAAGAGCAAGTAGTGCATACATGGCAGTACCTCCCCCCGGAAGCTTTAACGCCGCAAGGCTAAAGGTCCCAGGCCAAAAAATGCCAACCGTAAATCCGCACAAAGCACATCCGAGAAGTCCCAATACTGGATTTTCAGAAAAAATAGCCAGTAGATAGCAGCCGATGCACAACAAGGCACTGAGACTCATCATGGCTTTTAGGGGAATATGGTCACTGAATTTGCCATATAAGGCTCTTGCTGTTCCCATGAAAAAAGCAAAGGCTGTCGGTCCGGCCAAATCACCGATCATCTTTGGCACCTTCAATCCAATCTCAGCAAAGGCTGAAACCCATTGGCTCATAGATTGTTCTGATGCTCCGGCCGCTACCATCAGAACTAAAATCAACCAGAAAACCTTCTGTTTCAACAACCCCCGTATAGACAATTTTTCATGTTCCCCTGTCACCGAATACAAAGGAACGATAGCGAAATAGATACTATTGACCAGTGGTATGATGGCCCATAAGCAAGACAGTATTCGCCAGTTATCAATAGAAAACCATCGGAAGAAAAGCGTGCTTACCAAAACAAGAAATACATGGCCCCAACAATAGAAGGAATGAAGCAGACTCATGGCTGCCTCTTTTTTCTTTGTAGGACAGGCTTCGACAATCGGGCTGATCAGTACCTCAATGATACCTCCCCCAATAGCATAAACTGCAACTGATATCAGAAGCCCAACAAATGGATTTCCTAGTATGGAAGGCAGTACTGCAACGCCTATTAATCCTAATGCCGCACACCAGTGAGCAGCAATAATGGCAACACGATATCCTATCCGGTCAATATATCGACTACTTAATGCATCCACCAAAAGTTGAATGAGAAAGTTTACGGTGGTCAGCAAAGTAATTTTCTGTAAGGATAGATGAAAAGCATCTGAAAGAGTAATAAAAAGCAGTGGCAAAAAGTTATTAACAATGGCTTGTGTGATGTAGCCAAGGTAACTGGCATAGATCGTATGTTCATAGTGATTTCGTATACGCTGTAACATAGCTTGTTCCTTCCTGCGTTGATCTTTTGTAAATAGTAGCATCATCTCCTGTTAATAATATCTTCCTTCAATGGACAGGAGAATGCCTTATAAATTCTTATCCACTATTTCTTTTAGAACCGGTAAGACATCATTTTCAAACCATGTGTTTTGTTTCAACCATCCAAGATTTAAAGGAGAAGGATGAACCAATGGAAAATATTCCGGTAAATACTTCTGAAAATTTCTCACTGTCTCAGTTAAACTTCTCTCACGTTGCTTGTTTAAATAATATTTCTGCGCATAGCTACCGATTAGAATTATAATTTCAATATTAGGCATCTCATCAAGTAAACGTGGATGCCATTTTTCTGCAAAGCCTTTTCTGGGTGGAGCATCACCGGTTTTCGCTTTACCTGGATAATAGAAATCCATAGGCAAATGAGCGATACGATTCGTACTATAAAATATCTCGCGAGATACTCCCATCCACTCTCTTAATCTGTCACCACTGAAATCATTCCAAAACAATTGAGTAGCTTCTGCTTTCCGCCCCGGTGCCTGTCCGACAATGGCAATGCGAGCATCCACAGAAGCTTTAAATAATGGTGGGATCCCCCGCTTTGTATAGGACTCGTTCATTGGGTCAGCCATAATTTCTTGTTTGATTTTTTCGAATATCATTATATCTCTTTCTTTCGATGATTAATTCTAAGAGCAAGATCAAAAGCGATCGAAGCAATAAGTGAACTCGCACATGCAGCCAGTAATAGCATTCCCATAACAAATCTGCCTAATGACTGAAAGCTCTCGCTTGTTACACTATACATGGTAATAAAATTGTATAACATAAAAGGAAATAATACAATTGCAGGAATATATTTCACATATCTTCTTTTCTTAAACAATAAATTTAATATGAAAGTTATAATAATTGCTGCTATGGATATTAAAATCAATATGAGACCAAAATTCATAAAAACTCCCCTTTCTTTATTCGTTTCTGATTAGACGAATGACATAACCGGTCTGTTCCATAACGCAACTATTGCCAAGTATTATATGTACTTTTCCCAATCTTCGTACTCCATATAAACCCTGGTTTGAGCCTCGACACTACTTCCGTAAATCATTTTAACAACATGCAGGGAGAGATCAATTCCTGCTGATATTCCGGCAGAAGTATAAAGTTTATCTTTACCAAGGAAACGATTCCCTGGCTTAATGATTGCTTTCGGAGCTATTTCGATGAGATCCGGTATGACTTCATGATGTGTTATGCATTCTACTCCATCCAGTAAACCTAATATTCCAAGTATGCGGGCACCTGAGCATACGGACATTGTTAACTTAGAGCTGTTATAATTTATAGTGACCCATCGAAGGACAGATTCTTTCTGCATTTCGGCTTTGGATCCGATACCGCCAGGGATTATCAAAACGTCTATATGTGGATGATCTGAAAAGCTGTAATCAGGTAATACCTTAAGACCATTCACCGATTTGATTTCTTTTCCATCCTCTGTTATTGTAAATACATGAAATAATTCATCTTGGCTTAAGCTGGAAGAAACTGAAAACACTTCAAAAGGGCCAGCAAAATCCAATAATTCGATCTCATTAAAAATAAAAACTCCTACATTTAACATAATCATTCATCCTCCTTTTCATTCTTACATTTGCTAAAAATACTGATAATAATAAATAAAGCTCTGATTTTTTTTGAAATTCATTTTCTCGTAAAGTTCCTGAGCAGGGTAATTATCGATTGCTGTACATAATGTAATACCTTTTGATTCACTTTTGGATGAAAAGCGGATTGATTGTTCTATCAATGCTTTGCCGACCCCCATTCCTCTGAATTCTTTTTTAACAAATAAATCATTTAGAATCCATACTCTTTTCATTGATACAGACGAAAACGAAGGGTATAATTGAACAAAACCGATCATTTGCTTTGTTTCTCCATCCGGAATATTAGCTACGAAAATTACCGAATCACCTTTATCCAACCGTTCCCTAATGAACGCCAGTTCGGCAGTTCCATCTGTTTGCTGTCCGTAAAACTCTCTATAGGAAGCAAATAATTCTACAAATTGATTTAGCTGTTCAACTTCAATCCTCTTTACTACAAAATCCTCCGACACTTTAATCTCCCCCTTTTGTAATTACTTTGGTAAATGTATTCATAGTGGTCTGATTACTAGTTAGCCATTGCTCAAAGCTCTTAATAATGTATTATTATACATTTATTTGTATATTAAATCAATACTTAATAGATAAAATCTTCCAAATTCATGCCAGTACTTTCATACCATATAAACCTCTTTTGTATTTGCACTAAAAAACCCCTCGATATGTCACCAAAAATACATACCGAAGGGTATTCAAGTCAATTAACTGATTTCATGATGTATTATCATTCAAACTCATTATTTTATGTACTTATCGAAGCCCCCTATTTTGATATCAACACTACTGTCTCCACGTGGGTTGAGTGGTGACAAGTGCTATATTTAGGCTATAAAATATATGTTTACTACCTCCACTCCATGGTGCGTGGTACGGTAGCAAGTTCTATATGTCACCTTCTAATTTTATAGTTACACGTCTCCAATGGGAATAGGAAATATCTTAATTCAATGTATCCCATCATTCAGTACCTTTTTATAATAATCATTTTACGCTATTGAATAAGATCCTTCAGAATCCATATAGATACTGACTTTGTCATCTTTAATGTCTTTTTTAAATTTTCAATTAAGGATTGAAAAATACGCAGCTTGCCATAATACTCGCAAACATCTTTATATAATATTTTTGCTTTATTTGCATCTTTATATATATTTATATCCAGTACCTCACATATTAACTAATTCATTTTATATATTTGACAAAACATAGAAGTAAAATCATATATTACAAGATGGAATATTATTTAATTTTCAAAGTTCCATCTTTCTAAAGCAAACTCCATAATCTTATCATGTCTTCTTGAAATTGCTTCGGAATCCCATTTGGGTTTTTTTCGCTTTTCATCTAAGAAATCCACAATTTCCACCTGCTGTTTCAATACTGGATTTTCGTTATAAGTTTTTAACTTATTAGCAAAAGGTTTGTTACCAATTGACGCATTGTGTGAACCAGATATAAGCATAAGATTTCCCAAACAGTTTAACCAGTCTTTTATAAAATCATCGGAATACATGTTGTTTTTATCTACTTCATAACCGGCAGCTATCCACTCTAAATCCTCTGTTTGTGGAGAGATATGCTCTATCTGTTCCTTTGGTATTTTTATTTTACTTGTGTCATATCCCTTCAATTGAATGCTATGCTCATATTCCCACAATACATAATTTATCATGCTGTTCTGATACATGTTTCCATCTAAATACTCTTGCATTCTGGTATCGCTCCAATACCAGTTATCATTTAGTACATTTTTAACTTCCTCATTAAGAGCAAGAACATCCCCTTTAAAATTTCTTAACGTAGGATACAATTTGCTAACCAAGTCGGAACGGCTATTAATCAATTTATATCTAAAACTCAATATCTCCATCGTTTTGAATAATTGATTGAGTTTATCTTTATCCTCTTTAAAATATTTTAGACCTTTTAATAAAAATGGATACACAAAATATGGCATACCAATTCTAATCAACTTTGATAAATACTTATTTTTCAATCCTTGAAGGTATTTAACATTTGAAAAGGTCGTATGCAATTCATCTGTAAAACCTTTTATCCATTCAACCTTGTCTGTTTTAAGTTTCTTATATTCATCAATAATATCGTCAATACTTCTATATCCAAATCCTTTAGCTGTATATGCATGACAATGATATGTAAAAATTCTGTCCTCATTCAATTCTCTTAAATCTTCAGAATCGTTATTTTCTTTTAAATCATTTATCAATCTGTATATAGGATCAAACTTATCTGCAACATAAGTAATATTAGCATCGGTCTCTTTAGTATCACTTACAACATAAAGCTGATACATAAAAAAAGATTTTAATTTTTCTAAGTTTGTTAATTCTTTACCGCGATTATTTTGTAATTCGAACATTAAAGCAGAATCTTTTTTACCTTGTAATTCAATACAATTTACCTGTGCTTCCTCTAAGATAGAAAAGATATTTACTATTTCATCTGTACTCATGTCTGATAATTCTTTTTCAAAATAGTCTTTAGCATCTTTCATTCTTTTTTGGGAAGGGGTTGTAATACTGCATTCCTTTTTATTTTCAACAATAATAGTGTCGTAACATCCTCTATCATAATCAACTGGGCGAAGCTTTATTACTCCATCATCTTTGAAATATATCTTTTCCTTTTTCTTGAAATTAACTTTATCTAAAATATCTGGATCTTTCTTCGAACGTATAGATAGTACGTTTAATAGTGCTCTTACAAAGATTGTTAACGTAGTCAATCTCTGCTGCCCATCAATTACTTCATATATTGCATCTTTCTGAATTGTTTCAATCAGCAAATTCCCATAGCAATATACATTCCCTCCCACTTGCTGTTCTTTCAAATCTTCCAGAAATACTTTTCTTTCCTTTTCGTCCCACGAATATGCTCTTTGATATACTGGAATAATCATTGTCTTCTCAGAACTATCAAACAATCCCTTGATGCTCTTTTGTGAAAACTGCATCATATCAGATATCCTCCCATTCTTACAAACAAATCTACATAGTTTATTTAATTTTACCATTTTATTACCAAAACAACAATTAATATAACAAATTCCTCCAAGAATTTTAATAAGCCCTCGGTTTTACTCCGAAGGCTCACTTTAATACTCATTACTTCCTATTTCTTCACCTTCCACAACTCAGCTTCAAGCTCCAGTCCATTTTCAAATACAAACCTCATATGCTTGGTATGCTTGACAAGAACCTTTTAGATACAATTCAACGATGACCCCTAAAATAGAATCCTTTTATATGTTGAAAACCGAATGGTACCACACTAGTCAGACTTTATAATTCTTCATACTTTATTTGTATTCTCTCTTAATTCTTTCTGCATACTCTTCTTTAGTTTCATCGTCATAAAGATATTTCTCAAGTGTTGATTCCCGTATTCTACCTTCATTTACATCCTTCAAAGTATCATTAGCGGCTTCTTCTCCGAGCATATCAAGTATCTTACAATAATTTACTACATCTAATTTGGTTTTTCCCATAATCCAACCCCATTCTTTCATACTACTATCTACATCTTACTCTACGTCATCTTCAGCGAATTCCTTTCCATCATCCTTCCTTATTACATTTTCTACTGCTTTTACAAATTCCTTTTTTAAGGCAGGCTCATTCTTAATCTTCTCTTTTCGGTCTTTCATAAACATAATTCCTTTTTTACCTAATTTTACAATTCCTATTACAGTCGCTACAATCGCTCCTCCTGCGAGTAATAGCCCAGGAGTTGCTTCAGCAACAGCAGTATCACCTATATTCTTATACAATTTTTCCATGCTACCACCTGCATTTTGTAAATCAATTCTCACTTTATTATAATCGCCCAAATTATCTATTAGATTGCCCATTATCAGAATACCTCCTCATCTTTAATTAAATCATTTTGTTATTTTCTTCTTTTCTCTTTTATCAAGACCTTTTCAGTCTTGCCCAAGACTACCCTTATCTCGCTTTGGGGTGTGGAAAACCAAATTATATTTTTACTTGTTATCAGTACAGGTAGCATGTTCCCCAAAATACTTAATTGCCTTAGCTATAAATTGACAGGCATCCTTCCCATATTCTTTTTCATTTATCAATGCAATATCACCATCAGTAAAGGAATTCCCTATATGATCTGCAAATTTTTGCGGGGTAAATACATCCAAATACTCGCTAAATATGTACTTACAAGAGTAGTCATAAAGTACTTTCACAATGGTTTGTACCTCAGGATGGAAAACTTCAAGATTTTTGCGTTTCGCTAACTCATTATGTAGATCATTCATCGTTAGTAACGTATCTATTTCTAAACCACCCATTGATTCCATCAAATGATTGAGATCTTCTTCAGTCCACTCAACCTCAGGTCTTTTGAGAAATTTCTCCGTCATCTGCTGCAGCATTCCAATTTGTGGGTCAGAATTTACATTCCATGTTTCATGCACATACTGAATAAATTCTTCAAACTTCATACTACCCATTTTCAAAGGTGTTGGTATTCTGCCCATTACTTTTATTGCCCTTGCATAACCAATCAACTGCTCTAATCTATCCTTCTTCTCATTTAGCACCTTTATTTTTTCTTCCAATGATTCATAAAAGTCAAAATCCTGACTATTATCTATATCGATTATTTCCCTTATAGAATAGCCTAGTTCTACTAACATTTTGATACCCCAAATACGCTCCAAATCCTCGTCACTATACTCTCTATAATTATTATTTGGATTTTTAACAGGATCTATCAATTTCTTATCTTCATATACCAGTAATGCCTTTCTTGTTATTCCCATGTTATTCTTAACCCAATCAACACTGTAACCCAACTTCTCGCCTCCTTTTATCTACAGCTTACAACTTATACCCGGGGTCAGGTCAAGTACTTTTTTAATTTTGCTAAAATTCTTTTTCTTCTACTCAAAGCCTCTTTTAATACATAATATAATCACTCGGTTTTTCATGTGGAGTTCTTCATCAAGAACAACTTAATCTACTGTAATTTCAATCCTACCTTTAAATGTAAAAAATAATTTCTTCTTATTAAATATATGACATTTCTACAGTTCCACCCCAAATCCCCTCATCGAAAGTTTCTACTATTCCATTCTTATTCTTTATTGTCTTGATGAAGTTTGCGATAATTTCACTCATTGTTTTACATACAAAAAAATAAGGCTATAGCCAGAATATTATCCAGCTACAGCCCTGCCTTAGTAATCAATCCTTATTTCTTCACCTTCCCCAACACCGCCACAAATTCCAATCCATCCTCAAATACAACACTACATGCTTGGCATACTTGACCAGAACCTATTCCACCAGTGTCTTGAAGAGTTCATCATCAAACTCCTGCGTCGGCTCTGTACTCCCACCAATGGTTTGCTTGATATAATCCAGCTTGTCATGCATTTATACTGATTGAGATTTACTTCTCGTAAGCTTTCCTTCTTCTCCGATATCCATCCAGCTCTGCCCGAATCCTCTGGTATTCTTAATTATAAAAGGTATCTTCAATCTGATGCCTTATTTTAAGCTGAATCAGTTCGCTCAAGTCATTCTCATAAGTATTGATATCTGCTGTCAGCTTATCAATATCGGTTGTCACAGAATTCTTCCCGATGACCTTCTCCACATTATTATTAAACCTTCGAAAAAAAAGCCCTTATTCCTGACCATGTCATTGTATTTCGGATAAAGGCTTCTTTCAATTCCACATCTTTTACTGCTTTACTCGGACAGCGGTTTCCATCGTGATCAATATAGCTCTTGCATTGCCATACGATACTTTTGTAAAGTGTTCCACTATTCCAACGACGTCTCTTCTAACTACAATAAAAGCCTATTAATTTCCACACCAATCTGATTCTTGTATTTTTTTCCATTCTATACCACCGTTTTCACTAATCAAACATAAAGTACAAATTTCTATAGTAAAACGCACCCATCTCTGAGTGCGCCCATCCATTAATTAATCACTTAATTATTCACTTCTTATTTCACTTTATATAGCAGACACCAAGTCTCCACGTGGATCGAGTTGGTGGCATTGATGTCTAGGGGTGAATTTTGAACCATACGTATGAGGGAACATATCAATAGGTTTTTGGCTGCTTTTCGGAAAAACGACGTTTAAGGGATCATGTCAATATGAGCATTCATTTTCCCATGCTGAGATTGCAAGTGTGGGATTAACAAACGGAATACTATAATCCTTGAAGCCAATTTTCACAAAGTTTTGGCCAGATTGCTACCGTAGGTTCATCCTCACCTAATCCTAAACCATGGGGACCTTTAGAGAA
>JAEZLY010000031.1 GCA_023414985.1 Bacillota bacterium
GAGAATATTATTATTGAATTGAAATGGAGGCAACAGCATGAAGAGAATTTTTTTAGTGGTTTTAGACAGTGTAGGCGTCGGCGAGTTGCCGGATGCAGACCTTTATGGAGATGTCGGCAGTCATACCCTGTATGCCGCATCTACCAGTAAATATTTTAATATGCCTAATATGAAGAAGCTGGGCTTATTTCATATTGATGGTGTAAAAGAGAAATTTCCCGAGCTGGAAGGGGTTAAGACCTTTGATGGTTCTGTATGCAGATTGGCTGAAAAATCAAAGGGGAAGGACACAACTACCGGACACTGGGAAATTGCCGGTCTGATCTCGGAACAACCGTTTCCTACGTATCCGAATGGATTTCCGCAGGAGATATTGAAAGCCTTTGAGGAGAAGACCGGTCGTAAGGTCATCTGTAATCTTCCCTACTCAGGAACGGATGTCATCCGGGACTATGGTAAGGAGCACGTGGAGACAGGGGCATTGATCGTGTATACCTCGGCGGACAGTGTGTTCCAGATTGCTGCTCATGAAGAGATTGTGCCGCTGGAGGAACTATATCGCTATTGCAGCATTGCCAGAGAAATGCTGGTAGGTGAGCATGGAGTCGGGCGTGTCATAGCCAGACCCTTTGTCGGAACCTACCCCGATTATAAAAGAACATCTAACCGTCACGATTTTTCATTGGAGCCTTCCTTGACCATGTTGGATCAGCTGAAGGAAGCAGGAATGGATACATTGGCTGTCGGTAAGATCTATGATATCTTCGCAGGAAAGGGTGTATCGGATACGGTTCGTACCCATGACAATGCAGAAGGTATTGAGATGTTATTAGAGCGAACAAAAAGGGAGTTCAACGGATTATGTTTTGTGAATCTGGTGGATTTTGATATGTTGTACGGACACCGTAATGATGTGGATGGTTATGCGAAGGCCCTGACTTATTTTGACGAACAGCTTCCAAGAATTCTTGACGGACTTCGAGAAGACGATATTCTGATGATTACGGCAGATCATGGTTGTGACCCTTCAACTCCATCTACGGATCATTCTCGTGAGTATATCCCGTTAGTGATCTACGGAGATAAGATTAAGAATGGTTTGAATCTTGGAACACGTGCCAGCTTTTCGGACATTGCAGCTACAATTCTGGAATACTATGCGGTACCGCAGAAGACAGCAGGGACCTCCTTCCTAAAGGAGATTATAAAATAATGGACAGAGTCATCCATCCGATACCGCCCCTATATAACGGGCAGTCCAGGGTTCTGGTGCTTGGATCCTTTCCATCGGTAAAATCAAGAGAAGCAGGTTTCTTTTATCATCATCCGCAAAACCGCTTCTGGAAGGTAATCAGTGCCTTATATGAGGAACCCTTGCCTGCCACGATAGAGGGAAAGCGGGATCTACTGTTGCGCAATCGGATTGCAGTCTGGGATGTTATACAGAGCTGTGAAATCACTGGTTCTGCTGATTCCAGTATTAAGAATGTGGTGCCGAATGACCTCGCACTGGTGTTGGAGCATTCCGGCGTGGAGCAGATTTTCGCCAACGGAAGCACTTCCTATCAGTTATACATGAAATACATTTATCCCGATACGGGAATTGAGATACGAAAGCTTCCATCCACCAGTCCGGCCAATGCGACCTATTCACTCTCCCGGCTGCTGGAGGAGTGGAGCATTCTGAAAGCTTATACTTAAGATGGTGAAAGGGAAAAGTGAATCATGAGAGTTGTCATTCAAAGAGTATCGGAAGCAACTGTTACGGTGGAGGGTCAAGAGGTAGGCTCCATCGGAAAGGGGTTTTTGATCTTACTCGGAGTCGGTATGGAGGACACCAAAGAGATTGCTGACAAATACATTGATAAAATATTAAAGCTCCGCATCTTCCAGGACGAGAACGGTAAGACGAATCTTTCCTTAAAGGAAGTGGAGGGTGAAGTACTGGTAGTATCCCAGTTTACCCTGTATGCCAATTGCCGAAGAGGAAATAGACCGGATTTTACGGAAGCAGGCAATGCCGTATTGGCGAAGGAGCTGTATGAGTATTTCCTCGAAAGTGTTCGTGAGAAGCTGGGCAAAGTAGAGGGAGGGATCTTCGGAGCAGATATGAAGGTATCCTTGCTGAATGACGGTCCCTTCACCCTCGTGCTCGATGAGACACTGCTATAGGGATAAATCAATCTTAGAAAGCTGATGGATCGGCATCTTTAAAGTATCGAAAGGTACTAATAGGAGCTGAGCTATCAGCTTTTTACCTGTTTTTAATACATTTTTAATGAAAGCCTATTTTCAAACTTCGGGATGTCAGATATAATAAGGCACATGGAAATAATAGGTTTATTTCTAAAGTGAAGGGGTATAAAAGAAAGGCGTGGGAGAAAATGATTGTAATCAAGGATTTGACAAAGGTCTATAAGCTCTCCAAAAAGCAAATGCTGGAGCAGAGGACCAAAAAGAATATGAAAAAGGCGCTGGATAAGCTGTCCTTGGAAGCAAAGCCCGGTGAGATCTATGGTTTACTTGGGCCGAACGGTGCCGGAAAAACAACGGCACTCCGTACCGTAGCTACTCTGCTGAAGCCGACTGCAGGTTCCGTAGCCGTATGCGGCTATGACACCGTGAAGGAATCGGAACAGGTCAGAAAGTGTATCAGCTTCTTAACCAATGAGATCAAGCTGGACCCCCAGTTTTCACCGAAGTATATGTTTAACTTCTTCGGAAGACTTCACGGGGAAAGCGAAGAAACCATTGCCAAACGGAGTGAAAAGCTGTTTGACTATTTTGAGATTAAAGACTTTCAGGATAAGAAGATTGAAGAATTGTCAACCGGTATGAAGCAGAAAGCTTCTATCGCAGTCAGTCTGGTACATGATCCGGAGGTAGTCATTTTCGATGAGCCTACCAACGGTCTGGATATTATTACAGCAAGAAGTGTTACCGATTATCTGAAAAGCTTAAGAGACGAGGGCAAGACGGTTATCATTTCAACTCATATCATGACCGAAGCGGAGAAGCTGTGTGACAGAATTGGGATCATCATAGGCGGAGTCAAGGTAATCGAGGGAACTCTGGATGAGATCCTTGCCGAGACGGGAACAGAGGAGCTGGAAGATGCTTTCTTCGATCTATATAAGCAATATCACAGGGAGGAGGCATAACAGCATGAAGGGAACACAGAATATAATCAGAAAAGAATTATCAAGGGTATTCCATGATAAGAAAATTGTCCTCAGCCTGTTTATCCTTCCGGCTGTTATGATTGTCGGCCTTTATTCGTTGATGGGAACTCTGATGAACAATATGATGAGCGATATCGAGGCGCATGTTCCGAATATCAGTATTCAGAATGCCCCGGAGGATTTCGTGACGTTTATGAACAATACAGCGGGCTTTGAGGCCAATATTGCGTATTTAAGTGCAGCAGATGATAACTCCGGCATTAAACAGGGGATTCTGAACGGAACCACGGACCTTTTGGTCGTATTTGATGATAAGTTCTCAGATACGATTGCCGCATATAAGAACCAGGGAGATCCGATCCCTGAGGTAAAAACCTTTTATAATACGGCAGAGAATTATTCTTCGGCGGCCAGAGATAGTTTTGTTAATACGATCCTATATTCCTATCAGCAGGGGCTGGTAGCAAAACGGATTGGTAATATGGAGCAGCTTCAGGTGTTCTATATCGATAAGAATCCGAATGAATCCATCATTATTAATGAGAAGAAACAGGATGGAAAACTGCTGGGAATGCTGGTTCCCTTCCTGATCAATATCATGCTTTTTGCCGGTGCGATGCAGTTGGGCGTGGATGCGATAACCGGTGAGAAGGAAAGGGGAACCCTGTCCAGTATGCTGGTATCTCCGATCAGGCGTGGAGAAATCGTGTTTGGCAAGTTGATTTCCCTTGCCATACTATCCAGTATTTCCGCAGGCATTTATGCCGTATCCATCGTTGCTGCCATGCCGATGCTGATGAACGGAATATCGGAGGGAGCATTGTCGAGCTTTGGACTGAAGCTGTCTCCGCTTGAGGTCATCATGCTCCTGGTCATCCTGATTGTTACAGTTTATCTGTATGTAGCAATCGTAGCCGCGGTTGCGGTTATGGCCAGAACAGCGAAGGAAGCTAATACGTATGTTATGCCTGCTTATATCGTAGTCATGTTCGGAAGTGTTATGACCTATGCCGGCGGCGGGGAGACTAAGCTTATGAACTTCCTGATTCCCGTCTACAACAGTGCGGTAAGTATTCAGAACCTGCTTATGGGTGAGCTCAGCTTTACCCAGTTCGGTATCACAATCCTTTCCATTCTGGCGGTGGCAGCAGTAATCACTTCATTGATTACCAGGGCTTTTAACAGTGAAAAGATCATGTTTAATGCCTAGGACTGATTTCATAATTTAAGAAAAGCTCCATATACATAGTATAAAGAATGTATATGGAGCTTTTTTATGACTTCCGGTGAGACTAATCCAATCGTCAGTGAAGATTATGCGGATCTTCTGATCGAATACAGCGGTGACGAAAGCGTTCTTGAGGCTTATCGGAATGCCAGCATTGAAATCATTAATTTTCTTCAGGCTGTCGTACATGTTCCTGTAAGTAACATCACCAGCCAGGCTATTCTGCAATATGGTTATTCCGCAATGCCCGCATTGTACGGACCGATCAGTAATGCAAGTCTGGAGGCTTCCGGCATTCTTAGAATTCGCAGCATACCTAATTTTAATCTGCTCGGGCAGGGTGTCCTTCTGGGGATTATTGATACCGGTATAGATTATACAAATCCGATTTTTCAATATGAAGACAAGACTACCAGAATTGTCTCCATTTGGGATCAAACAATTCAGAATGGCCCTCCTCCACAGGGAAGAAGGTATGGAACAGAATATACCAGGGATCAGATCAATCTGGCTTTAGGAAATGAGAATCCCCTGAGTGTAGTACCAACGACAGATACGGTAGGTCATGGTACGATGGTTGCAGGGATTGCCGGAGGGAGTGCGAACAGCCAGAATGATTTTACGGGTGTGGCTACCGGATCGGAATTTGTGGTTGTAAAGCTGAAACCGGCTAAAGCTTATCTGAAGAGCTTTTTTATGGTACCCCAGGATGCACTCTGCTTTCAGTCAAACGATATCCTATTCGCTGTTCAGTATCTGCTGGATATAGCGGCAACACTGAAACGGCCCATTGCCATATGCATTTCGGTAGGATCTTCTCAGGGTGGTCATGACGGAAGGGGAATGCTTGGACGGTACCTTTCCATCATAGCGGCTACACCCGGTGTCGTCGTTACGATAGCCGCAGGAAATGAAGGAAACGGAAGAAGACATTGCTCCGGTATCGTAAATAAAGCGACCGGTTATGATACAGTGGAACTGAATGTCGGTGAAAATGAAAGCGGGTTCTCCATGGAGCTGTGGGGTCAGGCCCCCAGCGTTTTTTCTATCGATGTTCGTTCTCCCTCCGGGGAGTATGTTCCAAGAATAGCTGTCGGGATGAATGAAAACAGAGAGATATCCTTTATTTTTGAAAAGACAGTCCTGTTTGTGGACTATCAAATGGTCGAGACGCAAAGCGGCGATCAGCTGATTTTGGTGCGTTTTGAAAATCCCGCCGCAGGAATTTGGAAATTTAACGTGTATGAACGCGGGGATCTTCACCTGGGCTATCATATTTGGCTACCGATGGGGAATTTTATCGGACCGAATACGTTCTTTGTCCGTTCGGATCCCTATACTACGGTATTGTCGGCCGGTAATGCAGAGGTCCCCTTGACCGTAACGGCCTATAACTACCAGGATGACAGTCTTTATCTGGATTCCAGCCGGGGCTATTCCAGAAGCGGCGTGATCAAGCCGAACGTGGCTGCACCGGGAGTAGGTATTATTGGGCCTACTTTGAATCAAGGGTTTGCAGCATATAGCGGAACCAGTATATCAGCAGCCCATACGACAGGAGTAGCAGCCATGATATTGGAATGGGGGGTAATTAAAGGTAATCTGCCCGGAATGGGAACAGTAGAATTTAAAAAACTAGTAATTCGAGGCGCCAGAAGAGACGCTGATATACAGTATCCAAACCGGGACTGGGGTTATGGGATCCTGGATGTCTTCAATGTTTTTGACAGTCTCCGCACAGGCGTAGTCTAGGAAACTGTGAGGTGCAGCATGACGGAGGAAGAGAAAAGCCGAATTGTCAGCAATGAGTATGCAGATTTAATCATATTTTATCTGAACAATCCCCCGGTTCTCAATGAGATTCCGGGAGCAGTTATACAAATCATGAACGAAGCATATGCCATTGCATATATACCGGTAGCACAGCTGGCAACCATCGGTTTCGATGCCTTTGGCTATACAACTACTCCTAATCTGTGCGGACTTGCCAGTGAATTGGCGACGGAAGCTTCCGGTATTACAGAGCTCCGTAATTATCCGGGCTTTAACCTCCGAGGGGAAGGTGTACTGGTAGGCATTATCGATACGGGAATAAATTATAACCTTCCGGCATTTAAGAATGCCGACGGTACTACAAGAGTTGCTGCTATCTGGGATCAGACAATTCAAAACGGACCCAGTCCCTTCAATACGGAGTTCGGCACTGAATATCCGGCAGAGCAGATCAATCAGGCTCTGACTTCCGCTAATCCGCTGGAGGTTGTACCGAGTACCGATGAGAACGGGCATGGGACAATGTTGGCAGGGATAGCAGTTGGGACGGAGAATAATGAAGCTGATTTTGCCGGAGTCGCTCCGGCAGCGGAGCTAGTCATTGTGAAACTGATGCAGGCGAAGGAGTACCTCAAGAATTTCTATGGTGTCCCCCTCTCGGTGCCCTGTTATCAGGAAAATTCGATCATGTGGGGGGCACAATATTGCATTCAGAAGGCCAGAGAATTAAATCGACCAATATCAATCTGCATTGGAATTGGAACCTCCCAGGGTGCGCATGACGGTAATTCGAATTTGAGTGCGTTCCTGTCATTATTAGCGAACTTTCCAAAAACGACGATTGTCACAGCAATCGGAAATGAAGGAAATAAAGGCAGACATTTTCATGGAGTGATTGATCCGGACAGCGGAACAACCATCGTCGAAATGAATGTAGGGGAACAGGATAAAAGCTTCTCCATGGAGCTATGGGGAGATTCTACCGGCATATTCAGTATTGATATCTTATCCCCCTCGGGAGAATATATTCCGAGGATACCGCCCGGACTCAGGGTGAGCAGGCAGATTTCTTTTATTTTTGAGCAGACGGTTATCTTTATAGAGTATCAGACGGTAGAGACCCTGACCGGGGATCAGCTGATATTGATGAGGTTTCGGAATACTTCACCTGGGACCTGGAGATTTACAGTTTATGGCCAGGGAAACCTGGCTGCCGGATTTCATATATGGCTTCCCATGGATGAGATGATATCATCCGATACCTATTTCATCCAACCGGACATTTATACAACCTCACTTTCACCGGGGACAGCTGAAACCCCGATTACAGTCACTGCTTATAATGCTACCAGCGGTACTCTGTATGTCAATGCCGGAAGAGGGTATACCAGAGCAAATGTCATCAAACCTGATCTGGCTGCACCCGGAGTGAATTATCTCGCGCCGAACTTACAGGGAGGATATGCTAATTTCACAGGGACAGGGGTTGCCGCTGCCCATACGGCAGGAGTTACAGCGCTCATGCTGGAATGGGGAGTAGTGGATGGTAATCAACCGAATATTGAGACTGTTGAAATTAAAAAATACCTGATACGCGGAGCAAAAAGAAGCAGTAATCTGGCTTATCCCAACCGGGATTGGGGATTTGGGATCTTGGATATTCTGGGAACATTTAATGCGCTGAGGATTAATATCTGATTCGGATTGACAGAATAATCAAAAAATAGTCAAAATAAATAATATCCGAATTAAATGTATAAACTTTCCCATTTTACAAACAATAGTAACAGATCAATAAAACAACCAATTCTAATTAATGTAAAACGGAGGAAGATCATATATGAAAGCTACGGGTATTGTAAGAAGAATAGATGACCTTGGACGTGTTGTTGTACCGAAAGAAATCAGACGTACATTACGTATCAGAGAAGGAGATCCTCTGGAAATATTTACAGATCGCGAGGGGGAAATTATATTAAAGAAGTATTCCCCGATCGGTGAACTTGGGCAGTTTGCGAAGCAGTATGCCGACTCTCTATCACAGACTACAGGACATATTGTGGCTATTACTGATAAAGATCAGTTTATCGCAGTTGCGGGACCGACGAAAAAAGACTTGATCACAAAAAGCATAAGCCATGATTTGGAGGAAGCCATCAGCGAGCGTGAGACCATCGTTGCCGCAAAGGATGATAAAAACTACATCAGAATTATGAACGAAGATGATTCAGAGTTCCTTTTTGAAGCCGTCACTCCTATCATCAGCGAGGGTGATGCCATCGGATCGGTTATTATCCTCACAAAGGACGCCAAGACGAAGTTCGGTGATCTTGAGACGAAACTGGCAGCCACCGCAGCCGCATTTCTGGGCAGACAGATGGAACAGTAACATGCTTCCGTATATCGAGGGGGCTGCTGATAAATTGTTGTTGACAAATAAGGTAAGGACCAACAAGCATCCCTCACACACAGGTTGCCGGACATCCTGCCGTTTTGTAAGCCATGAACTACTGCAAATTTCCCTATATAGAAACGAGTAAGAATACAGGTATCCCTCACACACAGGTTCCCGGACATCCTGCCATTTTGTAAGTCATAATCAAAC
>JAEZLY010000053.1 GCA_023414985.1 Bacillota bacterium
ATGTATCGGATCATTATGATTTCTTTTTATGTAAATTGCTTCAGGAACATAGGAACACGTTCTAACAAGCTGTAATGCCTGAACTACGAAGGTTGAATCCGAGAAAAAGATATAATTTTCATTAAAACGAATATCATTCTCGTTTAGGAAGCTTCTTCGAAACAGAATACCAAGTACCGATACATTACGAAGTCCTTTTCTGGTAACAAAAAGCGTATGATATGCTTCCGCAATCTTTGCCAGGGATTCTTCATCCACCTCACTGACAGCAGCCAGCCTCTGCTGGACCTTCAATATCTTTCTCTGCCTGCGGGTCAGCTTTACCGGGGTATCGCTCTCTTCCTCCTGGTTTATCGGAACTTCTTGATCGGTCATCTCCTGATCGGACTGTTCCTGATCATTTGGATCCTGATCATCTGTCTCTTCTTCCTGTTCCGCTGCCTCTGCTATGGAAGCAAGATATACCTTCCTGCTGAACCAGGTCGAAGCCTTTTTGCCATATGTGAAATCTGCGATCTGTTCCTCTGCCTCTTTTAATAAAAGCTGCAGCGTTCCGTTCAATATGTAATCATCACTGTCTAAAAAATATACATATTCGCCGGTTGCAGCCTCCAAACCCTTGTTTCTGGCACTTGCCACTCCGCTGAAGCCCTTGAACTGCTCCTCGATTTTCTGCTTCCCGAACTTTCGGTTAGCCAGCTGTGTCTCGCTCAATTCTATTACATTCAGATTCAAATCCTGATATGTATTAACAAGCCCGGTAACATCCTCTTTCACATGATCCAGTACGAGGATAGTCTCAAAATTGGTAAGTCCCTGATCCCGGATACTTTCCAAACAATCCTCAAGAAAATGTATTCCCTTATGAAAAGGAACTATTATACTCAGCTTCACGTTCACACCTTGCCTTTCTCAGTTCAAGTATATTTTAATAATCCTTTAATACCAATCCGGAGAGCTTGTCCATCACAGTATCGTAAGCCTGCTTAACAACACTTCTCGTAAACAGGAATACAATTGCAGCCGTCATGATAACCGAATAAACAAGATAAAGATACGGTTGATTTTTGAACAACTCAAGTTTTTCCAATAACGGTATCATAAACAGATGAAGAATATATACGGTCATCGTACTTCTGCCCACGTAGGATAAAAAGGTCTTTTTCGATGTAACCAGATTAATCAGCGCAATCATCATAATCAGCGCAATCACATAAATGAGGATACGCAGCAGCATGGTCTCGATTCTGCTGTCCTCGGGATAGGGGGACCGGAGATATAGAACTTCCGTATCAATCAGCTTCCTATAGGAAGCATACACTGAAATCCCTGCAACAGCAAGAAGGATAATGCAGGATAATATCTTCGGAAGCTGTCGGATTTTTGCTATATGCCGCTTCCGGCAGTAATTTCCCAGCACAAAAAATGGCAGGAAACAGACCACCCTTGCCAGGGCCATATATTCATCGAATTCCCCGCTAAAACCGGTAAGAATAGCCGCTGCAAAGCTGAACATCAATAAGTGGCGTATCTTCAAAATATCCTTTAAAAAGAATTTCCAAAAAAACAATGCCAGCAGATACCATAAGCCCCAGCTTGGCCTAAACACCTGAAAATGATAAAAGTCTTCCTTGAGTACCAGTATTTTATAGGCATAGTTAATTCCATTCAGAAGCAAATAGGGAATAAAGATTGTTACAAAGGCATTGCTTCTGATTTTCTCAAGGTTTTTGGAAAAGTATCCTGACACAAAAGTCATCGCAGGCATATGAAACATATATATAAATATATAAATACTTTTGATCACTTCATTTTCGCTTCTCATCGAAGTCAGGAGGTGTCCCCAAACTACTAATATAATTAAAATTGCCCGAAGATTATCCATCAGATAATCCCTGGGTTTCTCTTTTGCAATCGCAGAACTGATTGCTATTTCCTGTTCCATTACTACTTTTACTCCTTATGTATATCCTAACAGACAAACTGATTCTAACAAAGAATACTTTATGATGCAATAAATTTATTCTTACGATTGCCTTAAGGGTATTTTTGATGTAGAATTGCATCGTATTCCCATACAACCTTATGTATTGTAGCACTTTATCAAGAAAATGCAAGAATAAAGGAAAAATCTTATGATAAAAATCACAAATTCAATCAAACAGTTCATAAAGAAAGAAACCGTGCTATTCCTATCCGGCCTCCTGGCAATCCTAACCATGGTACTGGTGCCGCCATCCCAGGATTATATCACATACATCGATTTTAGAGTACTGGGACTCCTCTTCTGCCTCATGGCAGTAGTGGCTGGCTTTGACGAAACCGGTATCTTTGTATTATTATCAGAAAAACTCCTGATGAGAGTGGCAAATACCCGCTCCATCAGCTTCGTATTGGTAATGCTCTGTTTTCTGTCCTCCATGTGGATTACCAATGATGTTGCTTTAATTACCTTCGTTCCCTTTGCAATCTTGATTCTTACCATGGCAGATCAGCGGAAGTATTTGATCAGGATCATAGTCCTTCAGACCATTGCCGCCAATCTCGGCAGTATGCTGACCCCGGTTGGAAACCCTCAGAATCTTTATCTCTATTCCTACTATAATGTCCCTGCAGGCGAATTTCTTGGAATCACATTTCCCTTTGTAATCCTGTCGGGTCTGCTGTTATGGATCTGTATTTGCTTCCTTCCCAAAGAGCATATCAGCTTTACCCTGCAAAATGATAAAAAGGCAAACCGGAACCGGCCCCGCTATATCCTTCTTTACGGTGCCCTATTTCTGGTCTGCCTTGCCTGTGTACTTCGCCTTCTGGATTATCGTGTCACACTCTTTCTTGTCTTCTTTAGTATCTTGCTGCTTGACCGGAAAGTCTTGCGGAAGGTTGATTATTTCCTTCTGCTGACCTTCGTCTGCTTTTTCATCTTCGTGGGAAATCTCGGAAGTATTCCTGTCGTACGGGATACGCTTGCCTCTATGCTGAAGAGTCGTGAGCTGCTCTTATCCGTTCTGGCCAGCCAGTTGATCAGCAATGTTCCTGCTGCTGTTCTATTATCAGCCTTCACAGGGGAGTACAAAGCACTGATCCTGGGGACTGATATCGGAGGCCTTGGGACGCTTGTGGCATCCCTGGCCAGCCTGATCAGTTATAAATTTTACTGCCGGGCTGCGGAAGAAGGCAAGAGCCGTTACCTAAAGGTCTTCACGCTATATAACCTGATTTTCCTGATTATTTTATGTCTATTCTATCTGATGATCTAGCCTCAGCTGATCCAGCTGCTTTCCTTCGTGATCTTCCACTCACTGTTCATCAGCGTGGCCGTTACGGTATCGGAACCTACCGCCCCGAGTCCGCTTCTCCACTTGCTTATGGAGCATGTTATTGTATTCTCCGTTTCGTCGTATTTCATATTCGATAACTTAATCAGAATCCCTTTCGGGAAATAAAGATTATCTTTTTCTATCAAGCCCTGTTCCACAAGATCATCATAGGTTGCTTCCTTGACCTCAAACCCATAGTTATTCTTCACTTTTTCGAAGATCATCGCTTTCCGTGTCTGATCGGCCTCAATCCATTCCGTGGTATCCAACGCAATCATCTCAATATCCGAATTCAGTCCTTCATCCTCTTGATAGATATTATCAATCAGAGCTAAATAACCGTCGGTAAGATCATCATGCCCGGTAATCTCAATTTTAGTAGCCGTAATCTGTGCCGGATAGGATTCTGCTATGGCTCCGTTATAACTGATCAAAAGGATATCCCCAAACTTTATCTGCGCTGTGGTAGTTTCATTACCATCCTTACCGACCAGCTTCGCCGCCGAGTAATTCACTGTCATACGATCAGAAGAACGAAATTCATTGCTGTCCTCATCCGGAATAACCAAGAGGCCACTCTCCATCTCCAGGACCTCTGCACGGAAGGTAACTTCCTGCGATGTCTCCCCGCTTCCGGGTACCTCTTGATTCTTCATCGGTTCACTGCTTACGGCAGGTTTCTCATTAGAACTGCATCCAATCACAACGATGGCTATCAATAGGATCAGCCTGATCATGCCCCATCTTTTATTCATATTTAACCTCATTTCCGCTCAATGCTTTTCTTACTATGATATAGACGAGGAGAAAATGGAAGCGGTTCCCTTATTGTGCACCATAAATGAAATCATATATTTGTCTTCTGGTATCCTCCCAGCTTTTCGGTACGAGTACATCCTTCACATAACGGCCGGAGTAGGATTCATTCGTATAGCTGTTATCTGCGGGAATTCTCAGTGTCTGGATGTTACTTTTCTTTAAGTTCGCCGCCTGCTGCAGATACGCATTATATTCACTTCTTGTAATATCTGTCTTGATATCGATGTTGGAGAGAATGTTATTCATGATGATGCCCAACTGAATGATATTTTTTGATTTCATCTTCTCAAAAATCTTTTCCAATACTATTCTCTGTCTCTGGGTACGGCCGAAATCATCATGCTCCGTCTCCGTTGGTACCTTTCTGACTCTGCAATAACCAAGAACCTGGTTACCGTTCATATGTTGGGTTCCCGCTACCACATTACGATATGCCGGATTGGATATATAATTTGTAGAATTCAGATAATTTGCTTCCTTCCGGGTCAGAGTAATATCTATCCCTCCAAGGTAGTCGATCACCTGCTCAAAGTCATTGAAATCAACCAGCGCATATCCATCAATCTTTATTCCGAAGTTTCTTTCTATCGTGTCATAGAGTTCATTGATTCCGCCCAACGCATAGGCTGAATTCAATTTAGCATTATTATGCCCTGGTATCTCTACATACAAATCTCTCATCAGCGAGGTAAGCTTAATGACATTATTCTGTGAATCCAACGAGGCTACGATCATTGTATCTGTATTTTCAGCACCGCCAAAGGTCTCCATTCCCAGGAGAAGAATATTTGAGATCTTATCTGCTTTGGGAATGTCATTCGTTGTTTTATCCGGTTTCGTCTGATCGGTGTTCTCCGTATTCGAGGTTTCCTGCTCAGGAGCAACATATTCAAGCTTATTATAGCTGTAATTACCGATCATTCTGATAATCAGGCTCTTACCGAGATCCGTTTTAATCAAAAACACAAATGCAAGCAGCAAAAGAGCCAGGGGAAGCACCACATACTTCAGTATTTTTCCCGGCCTTTTCTTTCCACTGTTACTCTGATCCGTTATCTGGCCTCCGGTATCTGACCCATCCTCTTCCCGATCCAGGGTATCGTTAACTTGTTCACTAAGGGATTTTCTGACGTCCTTCAATAATTCATTGGTTTGATAATCATACGTGTCCTGCTCTGAGTTTTTATTGTCTTTATCCTTCATTTATCTATTCCCTTTCTAGGTTTGCGCAACTTTGTTACTCTATAGTTCAATAGACGAGACTGCTCCACCAATGGGACCATAATTTATCCCAGTATTTTATGGAAATTCAACAGTAGACTGATTCAATATATATTCTTCCTTTTTCTGATATCAGGATATACCTGTTTTTTAAAAATAAGGTAATACAATATATTCCAGAAGTCAAAAGAGTAAAAAAAGAATGTGCCTTGGCACATTCTCGCGCCGCCGCGTAGCCGCTTGCGGCTATCTTCCGATTAAGCGGCGTGCGCATCTTGCCCGGAGGGCTTTTTAATTCATAGGACGCAATTTCTATGAAATAAAATAGCGTATCCTCTCATTGTCTGTCTTAGACAATGGGAGGATACGCTGCTTTGACTCTCGATTCTATTTTAATCTACCCCCAGCAAAAATGAATGACGGACTTCAATCTCCTCTATCATAAATTCATTTTCTGTGCCTCTGTCCGCTTCTGCGATTATTTCCCCTGCAATCGTTTCAAGAAACAAATCATTCTCTGAAAATTTCTCCATCCTCAACACTCCTACCATAATCACCCTTCTTTCAGCTAAGCTTTTTTCCTTTTTGCATGTATTTACACCAGCCTGTCTCCCTGGGTTTTCCGCTTTCAATGCCAAAGTCACCGTATATACAGGTCCAGCATTCCTTCCTCTGCAAAATAGTATCCGGATGTTTCTCGTAATACCTGCAGTAATCGGTGGATGCTACGGATACTTCATACTGACTGCCCTCAACTTCCGCGGTGCGATCAATGCTTAAAAATGCCAAGCGTAAACCTCCTATTCCACTTTCAGAACCGCAATAATATCATGATTAGTTAATGCAATCATATACTATCCGGCGTAAAATACAAGGTGCTTGGCACGATTGATCATATTTTGGCATAATCGGTTAAAAACTTTCCAACGAATAGGCTGTATAACGATCCAGCAATTCCCGGTGATGTCTACGTAATACCGGTATTGACATTCCGTTGTCAAAAAGAAGCTGTTGTGTTGTTACCTCCATGATTTTTCCGAGATTTACAATATAGGTACTCCCGCATTTAAAAAACCGGGAATCTTCAGAAAGCAGCTCGTAAAACTCACTGCTGCTTATTCTTACTTGTAACCGTTCTTTATCAGTCAGATATATATTTTGTATATGCTTTTCGGTCTCACTGTACACAATATCAGAAGTATTCACCCTTCTGATCCCCGATGTGGTCTTAAGTATGACATTCCTTCGCTTTCTCTTCTGAACAGCCTCGATTGCTTTTGTTAATGCATCGCCTAATTGGGAGGCCGTATAAGGCTTTACAAGGTAGTGGGCTGCATGAAGCGAAAATGCTTCAACAGCATGATTGAGCGATGTCGTCAGGAAGATCAGCTGGCATTGTTCATCCAACTCCCTGATCATACGAGCCAGCTCCACTCCGGTAAGCCCCGGCATATAAATATCCAGAAGCAGGATATCAAAAGCTTCCTGCTGCTCCTTTATCACCCTCAACAGCTCGGTAGGATCCTGAAAGGTCGTCAATTGAAGCTCCAGCTCAGGGTTCTGAACCGAATAGACGCTGCTCATAACCTTTGTTCTGCTCAACTCCATCTCATCATCATCACATATTGCAATTCGTATCATCGTTGTCCCCCACTTCCATCAAGCTATCATACATTTAAGATCATTCTGGCTGTAAAAACGCCATCCTTCACTTCGAAGAACTTTGTTCCGGAAAAACGCTGAACGGTATATGCCATGCTGCGTGTTCCGATACCGCCTCCAGTCTTGGCGGAAACCGGCATATCATTTTCAAACACAACCTCAGAGTTACAGGAATTCATAATACTGATTGCAAGCCGTTTCCCGTTATAACGTGACTCTACTTTAATAAAGCTGCGAGAACTGTCAACAACCCTGTTACATGCTTCAAAAGCATTTTCTATCGCATTTGAGAAAAGTGCCGAAAGCTCCATCGGCTCTATCAGGAGCTTTTCCGGAACATCAGTCTGAATCTCGATCTCAATTCCGGCTTTCTTAGACCGCTCCGCCCATAGGCATAGGATACTGTTCACAGCGGGATGCAGGCAATATACTGTCTGGGGTACCTGTTCCATCCCCCTTTGTTCCTTCAGATAGGCTAAGGCCTGCTCCATATTACCTGCCTCCATAAGTTCAATCAGTTGTTGCGTATTATGTCTCAAATCATGCCATCTTCGGTTCGACTTTTCAGCCGATTCCTTCTGCCGCTCAAATTGCTCCTGCTGGGCTTTATTCTGCATGACAAGCAGTCTCTGCTGCTCTTGAATCATATACTTTTCGTGCAGCTGGTTCAGGATATAATTGAATACGTAAAAGACTGCCAGCACCGTGATAAGGATAAAAATACAGATCACGGCCACATGCGAAAAATTACCGCTTCTGCTGTATACCAGATACTGATAGCCTAACATCATTAAACCCAAAAGAGGAAGAATACAAAAGAATCCCCATCCCTGACTCAGTTCATCCTGTATCTGAAGGTAACGTTTCCTGAGCTGAAAATGGATCAGACTAATAAATATCCCAAAGAACACAATTCTGATGATGTTATACCAGAAATAACCGTCTCCGAGGATTTGTGAAGCCCACATGGAGGGAATGGAGGTTGTAAAGCTTATAAATATGGTGACAAGGACCGTAAACAGATCCCTGAAATCACGACGTTTAGATAAACAATAGAAGGTAATGCAGGCCGGTAGATCCATAACAAAAAAGAAACACTTTGCATAAACCTCATAGCCGAAGTGAATCAAGATAGCAGCACAAACCACGGTCTGAAGAAGCAGCTCAAAGGCGAGAATGACCATCAGCTTCCTGCTGCTGATTCTAAGACGGCTCAATTCTAAAACGATGAGCTGAGCAGACAGCAGTGTAATAACTGGCATTAATATCGTAGAAATATCCATAGTATGAGACCTTCCGTAGTTTAGGTATCGTTCAATCCCTTTTATAGATAATTATAAGACATAATTATCCTCATTTCAACATTTTGTGTTAAATTTATAACATATTTCCATAATTAATCATGCCATCCCCAGGTCATAGCATGTTTATGCTATAGTCCTCACCAAAGCTTTATCGCTTCAGAAAAAGAGCCGTCTCTTGCAGCTGCTGCAAAGACGGCTCTCCCTATATATTACATTATTAAAAGTATCTCGTTTTCGTCCTTCATCATACGCTCCGGCAGGTAATTCTTCTCCAGCTTTTCGCCGTTTACATAGAATTCCCTGCACCCGCTCTCAGCGCCGTTCGGATTCTGTACCTTAATATTCAGCTTCTTTCCGCGGAAGCTCTTCTCAATCGTGAGTTCCTTCCAGGAGCTTGGAATACTCGGTGCAATCAGTAAACCATTTAAATCCGGTCTCATTCCGAGGATACCCTCCACACAACCAACCATGACGGTAGAAGCGGTTCCGGTCAGCCAGTGTGTATGGGAACGTCCATGATATGGACTCTCATTTGCTTCCGTAAACTGTCCGTGAACATAGGGCTCCATAACACGGATTTCCGCATGATCATTCTGGGTAGCGGGGCAGGTCTCCGTAAAATATTCAAAAGCACGGTTGCCATGTCCCATCAAGGCTTCAGCAAGGATAATCCAACCCTGCGGCTGGGAGAAGATACCACCGTTCTCCTTGGTTGACGGGTTGAAAAGAATTGCCAGTGCTCCGTCAAAGGCATGATCCACATAGGAAGGGGCCATAACCCTGACACCGTATTTTGTATTCAATTCCCTGTGTACACTTTCAAGAGCCAGCTCAGCCTGCTCCTTGGTAGCGTGCCCACTGATGACAGACCAGGATTGCGGATTAACCCACATACTTGCCTCGGGATCCTTCTTGGAACCAATGACCTGTCCATCCTCCTTGAAGCCTCGAATAAAACGGTCGTCCTCCCAACAGTACTTATTCAGTGTATCTCCCAGGTCCTTCTGTACCTTATCCAGATAAGCAATATATTCCCTATCGTTTCTGTCTTCGGCAATATTGCGGATTACACTCATGGCATAATACAGCTGGAAGGCTACAAAGGTGGATTCACCCTTCTTGCCGAGACGTAAACAGTCGTTCCAGTCCGCATGCAATCCTGCAGGCATATTGTGAACACTGAGACGTTCCATGGAGAAATTGATGGCTCTCTTTAAATGATCATAGACATCTCCCTGATCCTTATTAGCATAGGGGATCACCTCATCAAGAAACTTCTTATCACCGGTTTCCGCCATATATTTATATACGGTGGGGAATAACCAGAGCGCATCATCGGCACGATAAGCCGGATGTCCGGTTGCCTGTACATAAGATGCATCATCGGGCGTATCCTCATGACCTGCATTATGGTTGAATTTAACCAAAGGAAGACCGCCGCCGTTATCTACCTGCGCGGAAAGCATAAAATGGATCTTTTCCTTCGCCATTGCTGGATCCAGATGGATAATACCCTGGATATCCTGAACCGTATCACGGTATCCATAACCGTTTCTGAGACCTGCATAGATGAAGGAGGCTGCTCTGGACCAGATAAAGGTAATAAAGCACTGGTATGCATTCCAGGTATTTAACATCGCATTAAAGTTCTCATCCGGAGTCTTCACCTGGAAATTGGAAAGCTTTCCATGCCAATAGCTCTTCAGCTCCTTCAGTTCCCTGTCAACCACTGTAAGATCCGCATAAGCATCCAGGATAGCTGCGGATTCCTTGTCATTCTTCTGGCCAAGCAGGAATACAAATTCCCTGCTCTCTCCGGGCTGCAGGATCATCTTTGTATGAAGCGCACCGCAGGCATTGGAGTTATAATTCAATTCATCATCACATACACCGTTCTCAACAGCAATCGGATTTCCGAAGCTGCGGTAAGCACCGATGAAATGTGATTTATCACCATTATAGGAAGTCACCTGCGCTCCTGCAATTCCAAAGAAACGTTCTTTGTGATTGGTACCCTCAGCATCCTTCTGCTCATTCTCGTTGATGGTCTGCAGGATCTTATTATTTCCCTTGAAATAGGTCTTGGTAATAAACAGGGTATACTGCAGATTCACCTGATCGTTCTCATAATTACTTTCATTGGTAAATTCAACGAAGCCGAAGGCTGAGATATTACGCGGGCGATCACTGGTATTCTTCAGAGCAACCTTCCATACCTCATGTGTCTTATGTAACGGCACATAATAAAGTACTTCGGATTCTATTCCCTTATACTGTGCTTTAATTGTTGTGTAAGCTGTACCATGGTGACACTGGCTCTGGTACTCTCCCAAAGGCTTCCCTACCGGCTGCCAGGAAGCAGACCAATAATCCTTTGCATCATCATCACGCAGATAAACATATCTCCCCGGTTTATCTTCCTGATTGAAAATGTAACGGCTGATTCTTCCGTTGGCGCCGCTTTTTACGAAGCTGTACCCTCCGGCATTGTTGGAAATGATGGCACCGTATTCCGGTGAGCCAAGATAATTAGCCCAGGCTGCCGGTGTGTCTGGTCTTGTGATGACATATTCCTTGTTTCTTTCATCAAAATAACCGTAATTCATATAACCTTCCTCCTTAATTATTCAGAAGCATGGTACAGCGAACCGTACCTTGCTTTACTCTGTTTTTAACACATTACTTCCATATCCTGTAGTTACCGCTTAATGCAAGCAGGGCAAACAGGTAAAGACAATTATCGTAATACCGCCGTTCTCCCTTACGCAGCGGTGTATTCCAGAAGAGCTCCACGCATTCCTTGCTGTAGGTTCCGTTTCCGGCCAGCGCACTCTGTGCGTTGGTTGCGATAATTGCTACCGGATGCAGAGCCTTCTCTTCGATGATCGTTCCGTCAAGCTCATAGACCATATCATTCCGTCCTTTTACTGTCTTACAGAAGAAGGTCTGAATCTTATCCGCACATTCACACTCCCACTCATCTGCCGCAAACCAGGCATAATCGACTCCCAGATTGGCAGGTACACGGTAGGCATCACTGTAATACCGTTCTCTATGATCTCTCATAAACGGACTTCCGTCATAATGGGCATACTCCGGGGCGAGTCCTGTAACCGGATGACATGCCTTCTTCAAGTATTCCCTGCTGGCCTTAGCCGCTTCCTTCCAGAAATCCCTGTCCTCCTCATTTGCCCATAGGGCGAACAAGTCATAAAAGTGAGGCAGATGATAGGACGGATCCGTGAAGTTACAATTGGGAATAAATTTGATCAGCTTGTTGTTAGGCTCCCACATAGGATCTCCCGGTGCACCGTTCTCACCCTTATGGACGCATTCATGAAGAATTGCTCTGGCCTCCCTGGAGTAATGATAGATTCCTTCTCCGTCCCCCCAGCGATTGGAGGCAAAGAAAAGTGCCAGGGCAAAATACTCTTCTCCATCGGGCGCAGGGCCTTCGGAATTTTTCTTACCGTCCGGCTGAACCGACCAGGCAAAATATCCTCTGTTGTTACCATAATCCATCCACATAAAGGTCTTGGCAAACTTCCAGAGCTTATCAAACTCTTTCTTCCAACCTCTCTGAACACACATCATCATGGCGTATGACATACCCTCGGTCCTGGCATCAAAATTACCGGTATCCTCAAAATATGCCATATCCTCTCCAATCTCATGATAGAAGCGTTCTCCCTCCGGGCCGTAGAAAATCGTTTGGTATGCATCCTCCAGCTTCTGTTCGATTTCCTTCTCGTCATAACCGAATTCCTTAAAAAGATTTCTGTACTCTCCGGTATAAAATGAACCTTTCATATTTCCTCCAATTTCAGCACATGATTTGTCTTACCCTATACTATATCAAGTGTCCTGCAACAGCCGCTGTTACGGCCTTGCGAACGCATATCGGAACTATTTTATACTGTGTTATCTTATAGTACAATGGAATACCTTATCTAATTTTTGTGATAATCTATGTTTGTGAAACCCATATGAGACACAGCTTTCCATAAATGAGTTCTGATCTATGACTTCAGACTTCGGTAACGGCTTTGTCCAGCAGCATCTTCAGCTCCTCGACATTGAAATGGTAATGGGTATTGCAGAAATGACAATTTACTTCAATCGACTTATTCTCCTCGATCATTTCATTGATTTCTTTCCTGCCAATAGAAATAATTGCTTTCTCTACCCGCTCCTTCGTACAATTGCAGGCAAAGCTTGCCGGTAGGCGGTCAAGGATTTCCAAGTCAAAATCCCCAAGGATATGCTCTAGGATCATCTCCGGATTCATGTCCTGATCCAGAAGCTTCGTGATACTGCTGATCTCACTGACCTTCTTTTCCAGTCTGTCAATCACACTATCTTCTGCAAAAGGCATCAGCTGGATAATAAAGCCTCCCGCCCGTCTCACGGTATTCTCTTTATTCATCAGAACCCCCAGCGCAACTACAGAAGGTACCTGTTCGCTGGCAGCATAATAGTAAGAAATATCCTCCGCAATCTCTCCTGATACCAGATGAGTCTGCCCTGTATAGGGCTCCTTCAGTCCCAAATCCTTAATTACACTTAAGATCCCTTCTCCGACAGCTCCTCCGACATCAAGCTTCCCTTTCTCATTCGCATGTAAAAGAACCTCAGGATTGTATGCATACCCCTTTACAGTTCCTTTGGAATCAGCGGTTACGGTCAATCCTTCAATGGGACCGTCTCCCTTGATTAACAGGGTCAGAATATCATCCTCCCCCTTCATCATACTGCCCATGATAACTCCCGCCGTCAGCAATCTGCCCAGTGCAGCTGTTGCTACCGGACTTGTATTATGAATGCTTCTCGCATATTCTACCAATTCTCTTGTCGTAGCCGCAAATGCCCTGATCTGACTGTCAGCAGCACTTGCCCTGATGATATAATCTTTCATAGTAATAACCAAACCTTTCTCATAACCTATAAATATAACTTTCCTGCCTGTTTCTTCTCTCTTGCAATGAAATAGACTCTTTCACTGTCTGTCTTCGGCTTCTGTTCAGTCAGCATATCATAAACCGCAACAAATTCCATTCCTGCTTCTTCGATCAGACTCTTCACCTTGTCAAAGGAATATGCCCTGCGATAATGGGTCTCCTCATATCTCCGATACAGGTCCTCTTGCTCCGGTACATAAATAGTAAGCGTAACCTCATTCAACTGCTCTTCCTCATAATAGGAATTCTCCCAGATGAAGCTTCCCTCTTCTCTGTTCTCCGCAATCGTCTGATCGCCCAGAACCTCTTCATACATATATTGTGTGTCCAAATCAAAGATAAATAATCCGCC
>JAEZLY010000141.1 GCA_023414985.1 Bacillota bacterium
ACGGAATGGATCTGTCTGCAGACATGTTAAAGCTGGGACACCATGGTTCCGCTTACAGCTCCTGTAGGGAATTCATAGAAGCAGTCGCCCCCTCCTATGCGGTAATCAGTGTTGCTGAGGATAACGAGTATGGGCATCCTCATACCAGGACCCTCCGTACCATAGACCGGCAGAAGATTAAACTCTATCGTACCGATAAGCAGGGCACCATCGTATTTCATACAGACGGCAAGACAATATCCGTCAACAAAGATAACTATATGCTGACTAAGAAGGATTTAGAATAATTGGAGGTCTTCCTATGACAAAATATACCATTGACCGATTTGAAGGCAATTATGCCATATGCGAATTGGAGGATCAAACGACTGTCTCGGTTCCGAAGTATAAGCTTCCCCTGGACTGTAAAGAAGGTGACTGCCTTATCCGGGATGTAGACGGAATGTTTCAGCAGAATCCGGCAGAAAAATCCATGAAAGAAAAGAGAATTCGTGATAAAATGAATCGTATCTTCGAAAAAAAATGATCACGGACGAAGCAACACAGGTCCAGATACATAAGAAAGGAACTAATATGCAGGAAGTTGAGTATTTATATCCCGAGGACAAAAATGAAATGTACCATTTATTAAAAGAACAATTAAAGGCATTGCTGGAGGGAGAAGCTCATGTTCTTCCTAATCTCAGCAATGCCTCCGCCTTATTAAATCTCGCATTAAAGGATATCAACTGGGTCGGTTTTTACTTAATGAATAACGGCGAGCTGCTTCTGGGCCCTTTCCAGGGCAAACCGGCCTGCATACATATCCCCGTTGGTAAGGGTGTCTGCGGTACTGCAGTTGCAGAGGCACAGACCCAGCTGATCAGGGATGTTCATGAATTCCCGGGACATATAGCCTGCGACAGTGCTTCCCGTTCCGAAATCGTCATTCCCCTAACTTCGGAAGGCCGTATCGTAGGTGTACTGGACATTGACAGTCCGTTCCTCGGCCGTTTTGATGAAGCCGATCAAGCCGGTCTGGAAGCGTTTGCTTCAGTGCTTGAGAAGGGCTGCTGCTGGACACAGTAGCTTAAGAACAGGCTTCCTTGATTTTCTCCATGACTTCTTCCGTATCTAAGCCTTCGCCGTCAATGATGATATGGGCATATTTTTCATATAAGGGGCATCGCTCCTCATATAAGGACTGTAGTGTCTGTCCTTCTCGAAATACCACGCCTCGCTGCTTAATGTTGCCGAGGCGTTTATTTATGGTCTCATAGCTTAAGCGGATATATACGACGGTCCCGATGGATCGCAGATGTTCCATTGCCGCAGCGCCATAGATGACGCTTCCGCCGGTTGCTATGACTGAATGCTCCGTCTGTATACTCTTATTTACCTGCTCCTCTATTGCGATCAGACCTTCCAGACCGTCCCGCTCAATGATATCCTTAAGCAGGCATTGTTCCTGCTCTTGAATCAGCAAATCCGAATCGATAAAATGATACCCCAATACCTTGGCTAAAACAACTCCAACCGTGCTTTTCCCTGCACCCGGCATTCCGATCAATACAATATTCTTCATTCCTATCTGTCCCTTCCTCGATGATGATTAATGAAAGTATAGCATGATATAGAAGAAAAGCAAGCCCTACGGCTTGCTGTTATGATAACAGAATATCAAATTTCAGGGTTTTCTTCTCCCTGCTGCTGTGCTAGAATAGAGTAAAATTTCAGATTGGAGTGATACCCATGGCTCAATTATTAGAAGCCGCGATGGTGATAAGCTTTGGAATCTCCTGGCCTACCTCCATCCTTAAGTCCTACACCTCCCGCACAGCAAAGGGAAAAAGCATCATCTTTTTATGTTTTGTCCTGATCGGTTACCTGTTTGGAATCGCATCAAAATTCGTCACCGGTAATCTGTCCTATGTAGTCGTATTCTATATCATAAATTTGGTTATGGTATTCCTGGACTTCTGTCTGTATTTCCGCAACAGGAAGCTGGATGACAGAAGAGACGCAGGGGAAGCCGTGTAATTACACAGACCGCAGGAACCGGTCAAAGGCCTCCTGCCCCTTCTGGTTTCTTTTGTACACTCCCGCATGCGTAAGTACTTCCAGGAACACCTTTCCTATCTCTGTCTGCAGGACCTCACCGATATTCTCTTGGTTAAGCTCCGGGTAGGAGGGAAGGAAGCTTTCCGCCCAGTCCGCATGCTTAATCAGCTGCTCATTGGATCGGAGGTCTTTTCCATCCAGGATATATTCTTCAAGCAGGGACATCTCTGTCTTTAACCTTGCAGGAAGGATCGCAAGTCCCATGACCTCGATCAGTCCGATATTTTCTTTCTTGATATGATGCAGCTCCGCGTGAGGATGAAAGACACCCAAAGGGTGTTCCTCCGTTGTCAGGTTATTACGCAGCACCAGATCCAGCTCATAGGCTCCGTCGCGCATTCTTGCAATGGGAGTAATCGTATTGTGCGGTTCCTCCCCGGTGAAGGCATGGATTCCCACACTCACATCCGTATAATTACGCCAGGCAGTAAGGATTTTTCCACCCAGCTGTGCCAGGCGGTCAGTCTCTTTACTGCGAAGTCGGATCACTGACATAGGCCACTGAAGGACTCCCGTCTGAATCTCCTCATAGCCGATTATTGTGATGAATCTTTCAACCGGAGCTTTCGCCATAGCGAATTCATAATTGCCCCCTTGAAAATGGTCATGGCTAAGGATGGAGCCTCCGACAATCGGTAGGTCAGCATTGGAACCGAGAAAATAATGAGGAAATTGCGTTACAAAATCCAACAGCTTACGAAAGGCAGCCTGATCAATTCTCATGGGAATATGCTCCCGATTGAAGATAATGCAGTGCTCATTATAGTATACATATGGTGAATACTGAAATCCCCAGTCCTGCCCGCAGATCATAAGCGGTATGATCCGATGATTCTGTCTTGCCGGATGATCTATTCTTCCGGCATAGCCTACATTCTCAGCGCAAAGAAGACACTTCGGATAACCGTTCTGCTTTGTATTCTTCGCAGCGGCAATTGCCTTCGGATCCTTCTCCGGCTTACTTAGATTGACCGTGATGTCCAGCTCACCGTATTCCGTACTCGTGACCCAATGTAAGTCCTTCTTGATTCGATACCTTCGGATGTAATCGGTGTCCTGGCTGAAACGGTAATAATAATCCGTCGCTGCCTGCGGAGATTCTTGGTATAAATTACGAAACTTCCGGTTCAATACACTGGGCGGCGGAGTCAGGCAACCCATAATCCGAGTGTCAAATAAATCTCTGTATGTAATGCTGTTTTCCTTGATGAATCCCTGCTCATATGCAAAACCCAGCATTCCTGCCAGAATTTCTTCGAGTATCGGTTCATCAAAAGACGCTATCTGCTCCGGAGACTCTGAATAGCCCGATGTTGATGCCACCTCCGGAGATTCTGCCTTCTCTGTTGATGTTAATTCTTCAGGTGTCTCTATCTCTTCCTGTATTGCTTTCGGTCCTTCATATTCCTCCAGGCCGAACAGCTCCAGAAGCCGATTCACGGTATAAATCTTATCTTCAGGTTCTATTAATTCTGTATTCAGTGCGTATTGCACCAGCTTATCTATCAGTTCGACTATCATGTCTGCTTCATGCCTTTCCTACTTCTGACTGCGATACCCCTGCGGATGATTCTTATGCCAGTTCCAGGCCGAGTTAATAATCTTCTCAAGCTCTGCATGCTCCGGCTTCCAGCCAAGAATCCTCTGTGCTTTATCGCTGGAGGCGATCAGTTTTGCAGGATCACCAGCACGCTTTGGGGCTACAACCGCATTGATTGGATGATTTGTAACCTTTCTGGCAGCCTCAATCACTTCCTTTACCGTGAAGCCCACTCCATTACCAAGGTTAAAGATATCGCTTTCTCCACCCCTCCTTAGATACTCCACCGCAAGAATATGAGCCTGGGCTAAATCTGTTACATGGATATAATCCCGGACACAGGTTCCGTCTTTGGTATCATAATCCTCGCCGAAGATACTGATCGCATCCCGCTGACCGCCTGGAACCTGTAAGATCAGTGGAATCAGGTGGGATTCAGGGCTATGTGCCTCCCCGATCTTGCCGCTTTCATGAGCTCCGCAGGCATTGAAATAACGTAAGGATACGTAACGAAGACCATGCGCCAGCCCTGTCCAGTGGAACATCCTCTCCATGGACAGCTTCGTCTCTCCGTAGGTGTTGGTAGGCATTGTTCGATCTGTCTCCAGAATCGGTATTCTCTCCGGCTCGCCATAGGTTGCTGCTGTCGAAGAGAAGACAATCTTATCCAGACCGTGGGCAACCATGGCTTCCAGCAGCACCTTCGTACCGCATAGGTTATTGTCGTAATATTTCAAAGGATTGGTCATGCTTTCTCCCACCAGGGAGTTCGCAGCAAAATGAATGACAGCCTCTATCTTCTCTTTTTCAAACACACTGTCAAGAAAGCTCCTGTTGCGGATATCTCCCTGATAAAAGCGTGCCTTCGGGTGTACCGCCTCTTTGTAACCGGTTTCGAGATTGTCAATGATTACAACCTCTTCTCCTCTTTCAATGAGTTCATATACCGTATGAGAGCCGATATAACCGGCACCTCCTAATACCAATACAGCCATTCTTCCATCCCTTTCTTACAGATTAATTATAATTGTACCGGACCATCTCCGACTTCAACCACATAGAATGCTGCCGGATAACCGATCCTCTCTTCGTATTCCTTACCGACATTTCTGATAAATGCATCTACAAAAGCTTCCTTCACGATACTGACAGCACATCCGCCGAAGCCGGCACCGGTCATTCTCGCACCGTAGACCCCTTCCTGCTTTAGGGCAGCTGCCACGATGGTATCCAGCTCTATACCGGTAACTTCATAATCCTCTTTCAGTGATGTATGGGAAGCAATCATCAGCTGTCCGAAGTAATTCAGATCATTGTTCTTCAATGCCTCTACTGCCTTAATGGTTCTTTGATTCTCATATACCGCATGCTTTGCACGCTTCCTTTGTACAGGATTTTTGATTACCTCCTGATTCGCGTCAAACTGCTCTTCTGATAATTCGCCCAGGGCTTTGATCGGAAGTACCTTCTGAAGCTCTGCCAGGGCTGCTTCGCATTCGCTTCTTCGTTCATTGTATTTGGAATCACCCAGCCCACGGACTTTATTTGTATTCATGATGACTATCTTCGCAGATCCAAGCTCCAACGGAGCATACTCGAAGGAAAGATTGGCAGTATCCAGAAAGATGGCATGATTTTTCTTCCCCATGGCAATAGCGAACTGATCCATGATACCGCAGTTCATCCCGTTAAAATTGTTCTCGGAATACTGACCGATCAGTGCCAGTTCCGTATTCGTAACGGTAAGCCCGAATAAATCCTTTACAAGAAAGCCGGTTAATACCTCTATGGATGCGGAGGAGGATAAGCCGGAGCCATTCGGGATGTTCCCGTAATAAAGGATATCCAACCCCAGATCAATGGAGAAGCCCTTCTTTTGTAATGCCCAGAGTACACCCTTCGGGTAATTGGTCCATTGCGCTTCTTTTTTATATTCCAGCTGATCGACAGAGGCTTCCAATATACCAAGTGCCTCAAAGTTCATGGAGTAAAACCGTAGCTTATGATCCGTCCTCTTTCTCGCCACGGCGTATGTTCCGATTGTCAATGCACAGGGGAAAACATGTCCTCCGTTATAATCCGTATGCTCGCCGATCAGATTGACCCTTCCAGGTACAAAGTATACCCGGCAGTCCCCTCCCTCTCCGAACATCATCTCAAACTTTTGGAGTAGTTCCTTCTTCATAGCCTTCTCCTTTCATTTATTTCAATATTTCTGTTATATTACATAATTTCTGTTTGTTTGAATATATCATACTCCCCTTACTTTGGTTTGTAAAGTGGTTTTTAGAGGATCCTATGAAAATATAAGTTTCATTATAATGCCCTGAGGATAATCTCCGAAGCTTTCACCAAAGAGGTTAAAACCCCCTATATGAACAGCATCCTCTTTCATTCCAATTCTCACTGAGATATAGTCCCGATCAGCAAGCCGGAATTCCTGTAGTCCTTTCGAAACCGTCTTCTCATTCTCCAAAAAGCATCCATGTTCCATAATAGCCCAGGTCTTAAGCATCCCGAACTGTGTATTCTTATCCGGCCACCAGTCGGGATTGAGCTTTCCCCGCCTTCCCCCGAAATCGCTTGGGCTGTTCCAGGTTCCGACCTCTATCCCATTCACCCAGAGGGTGATATCCGAGGGATAATCCAGGTTATATTCATGATCCTCGGAGCACAGCTCCATGGACAGCTCCATTCTGTGCAGCTGTTTCCCGGGCAGAAAATTGGTCGGAAACCGATACTCGATATAGCCGTTTCCTATCCAGATCAGCTGTGCTTCTGTACGCTCCGGCAGATAAAAGCAGCGCGGATCATCCTCCGCTCCGATGGGGCCTTTCGCGCTTGCCATTCCGCAGGTGGGTTCTATTCTGTAATCCACAAAACTGCCGATGGGCATCTTTATGATTTCTTCGTCCTGCTCCAGATTTTTGGTTGTATTCATCTCAACATAGATATGATCCAGGACGATACGACAAAGCTTCATTGAACCACGGATTCCGGGCTGAAGAGAAGTCTTGATCATGCCCGCTTCTTCCAATACCTTCACATGTGCCGCAGAGGAGGAAGCCGGGATATTCAGATACTCGGCAATCTCATTTACATTCAGATCCTGATAACGCAGCAGCCGCAGTATCTCTATCCTGGTCTCTGAGGCCAAAGCCTTTGCCACATTGGCGAGGTGCCCTATATCATCCAAATTCATCTTAATGGTTTGTATCATGCTTCTCCCCTTCATCCCTATCCCTACTCTTCGCCAAATATCTGGATTCCCCTGTGTTCCACAGCCGTAGAGAATACGATTTGCGTACTGGTCTTCCCGAATTTCTGTACCTCGCCGATAAAGGCATCCAAATCCATCGTACTTTGAAAGCACACCTTGATCAGCATGGAATAAGTTCCGGTGACGCAATTACACTCCATGACATTCGGACAGGCTTTGATAAAGGGATAAAACTCCGGTTTCTGGGATGGAGCAACCTCCAGATTAATAAAGGCAGTGATATGATGCCCCAGCTTCAGCCAATCGATGTCCGTATGATACCCTTTGATAATGCCCTGTTTTTCCAGGCGTGCAATTCTTGCTGCAACCGCCGGAGAGGACAGGAATACCTTCTCAGCCAGAAGCTTTAACGGTACGCGCGCATTTTCCTGAAGCATAATTAATAGTTGTTTATCTATATGATCCATCCGAGCCCCCCCACTTTACTGTTCATAATTCATACCTGACCAACAAAAATATCGGCTTACCTCATTCTATACCCATAGATTGCTATTTTCAAGTGGTTATTCCTAATCCGCAGTACTATCATCGTTCTTCAGAAATGCTTCAAAACCGCTGCTGAATTTCATTGATCCATCCGCGTAAACCCAAAGAGCTTCCGTACCTGGCAGACTCTCGATCAGCTTTAACCCTTCCTCGTAAGGCAGATTGAATATCGCAGTGGAGAGCGCATCCGCCAAACCTGAATCCTCTGTAATAATCGAAACTGCTCGATAATACGTCGCCGGCATCAAGGTAACAGGATCTATAATATGATGGTACCTTTTGCCGTCAACTGTATAATATCTTTCATAATCGCCGCTGGAAACCAGAGAGAGATTGGTCAGCTCCAGAACATCCAGATAAGGCTCATCACTTTCCAAATCCGGGTTCTGAATCCCTACATTCCACGCAGAACCTGCTACAACCTCAGAGCTCCCTGTTGCTGTATGGATTCCAGGTCCTCTGCTTCCGATGGCACGGACATTTCCCCCGACACTGAGCAATGCGTTAGAGTAACCGTCTGCTAAAGCCTGCTTTGCAACCCGTTCGGTTGCATAACCCTTGGCAATTGCTCCGACATCAAGCCTCATCTCGGGATCCGTCAGATAGACCGTGGATGCCTTCTCATCAATCATCATTTGATTAAGATCTGTATGCTTACTCTTTTCCTGCAGCACCTCCATCGGCGGAAGCTTAGCCTGATCCGGATCACTAATTCCTGCTTCACGGTAATCATGCCATACGGACAGGACGGAGCCGAAGGCTATATTAACTTTACCCTCCGATAAGGTATAGGCCTCTTTGGCGAACTTAAGCAGATCAATAATCTTCTGGTCCACCTTGACCGGAGCAACCCCGGCGTTATCATTAATGGTCTTAATATTATTAATTCCCTTGTAATCGTTATATATATCATAAAGCTCATGATAAACCTGCAAATTATCATGAACAGACTGAGCAAATTCAGAAAACTCCTCTTCACTGTCGGCATAGCCGATAATGGTAGTAACCGTATCAAACAGCTCTAAAAACTGAGCCTGGTAGCGCTCCGGTTCCTTTTTACCGCAAGCGGTCAGATTAAATAGCATAACGAAAAGTAATAAAACCGTGATCATTCTTTTCAAGACTTCACCTCATATGTTTCTATATAGTAATGAACAATTCCGTACCGGGCAGAACATTATTTTCTTATAGTATAACCCTTCCGCAAAGATAAAAAGACTGCTGCAAGTATAAGAAGATACCCTATATCGTAGCACGTTTCCACGAAATATGTAAGTCCTTATATTTTGCAGCAGCCCACAAAATTACATGTTCAGCTTAAATTACTTTGCTGCGCTTGCGTTTGCAGATGCCTTATCAACGTTAGCGATGAAAGGTCCTACATGAACGGTAACGGAAGCAGCAAGATCTGCATCAGCAGCTAATCCCTGATCAGTTAAAGCGATACCCTTTACATCTGCTGCAGTCTTACCTACACAGTAATCAGCGAATGCGTTAGCCTCTTCATACCATTCCTTGCCGATACCGGAAGCCTTCTTCATACCATAAGCATCCTTTAATACCTGCTTAGCCTGAGGAGCTACAGTAAGGTCTGTGGAAATAACACCTGTAGTAGAGAAATTAACATTTCCCTGGATCGCGTCGATAATACAGCTTGTGATCTTGCTGTCCTTGCCTAAGGTAACAACAGCGATATTGGAGTAGGACTGTGCCAGACCTTCTGCATCAGCAGTTGCTTCTGTAGATTTTGCAATATCTGTTGTGATTGCAAGTCCGAGCTTATCTCCTTCTTTAGCGCCCTTATCGGTAGCTGCTCCTGCTGCCTGTGCTACTGCTTCGATAAAGTCACCGATATGTACTGTTACGGATGCTGCTAAGTCTGCATCAGAAGCAACGCCCTGGTCAGTTACAGCAATTCCTTTTACTTCATCAACTGTCTTGCCTACGCAGTATTTTGCGAATGCAGCAGCCTGCTCGTTCCATTCCTTACCGATACCGGAAGCGGAACCCATACCATACTCTGTACCAAGTTCGTTCTTTGTCTTAAAGGTAGTTGCAACATCTGTTGTCAGCTTGCCTTCTGCAGAGAAGTTAATCTTAGTCTGTGCAGCATCGATTTTACAGTCAACAATCTTTCCGTTCTTATCTACCAGTACGGCAGCGATCAGGGAATCTGTCTCTGCAAGACCTTCTGCATCAGCAGTTGCATTTGTTGATTTAGCTAATGATGACACGACTGCAAGACCAGTCTTTACAGCTGCACCGCCTGAGCTGCAGCCAACTAATAAGGACATCACCATTGCTGCGCAAAGTGACATAGCTAAAATTTTCTTCATAGTTCTTCCTCCATGTTGTATGTTTTTTAGGTTACATCTATATTAATTCCTGGTGATACAGGAACAATATACTTAAGAAATCAGGACACCAAGGAATATTACCACAGTGTTCGTTCCCATAATAATCACAAAATTTTTGATCGCCATCAGGAAGGTAGAGGCTTTCTCCTGTTTGGCAAAGAAGGTGTTAATATTCTTCTGCACCGGGATGATCGAAATCAACGACAGCAGACAGATCGGTGAAAGAATCCCCAATATCACCATCAGAATCGTCGCCAGATAAGTCATATAATATAAGCCGGCAAACAGAGTAAGCGCATTTCTTCCTATATAATACGGCAGGGTATGTCTCTTTACGATAATATCCTTCTCCAGATCGCAGATATTATTGGCCAGCATGATGTTGGCCGTAGTACAAAAGGGTGCGACAGAGAATAGTAGCAGGGATAATAATGGAACCACCTGCAAATTAAGGGATATTGTCGATAAATTAACATTCAAGGCTAAATAAGTACCTGCCGGCTGATTGATATAAAGCAACAGGAAGGGTATCAGCAGTCCGTAGAAGAGTCCGGACATCACTTCACCCAGAGGCATTCTTGAGATCGGTACAGGACCGTAAGTGTAAAATACTCCGCATAGGAAACAGAGCCCACCGACCAGCAATACAACCAGATCTGTCTGAAATGCCAGCAATAATCCCAATAAGGTGCTGACCGCAAACAAGACATAGATAATGAGCAAAGCCGTCCTGCGTTTAAACTGCAGCGTCTGGTGATTATTCTTCGTATCGATATAATTATTGATTCCGGTAGTCGTCAGATCAAACAGGAACATCGATCCGAAGAATAATAATGTTAATCCCCAGTGTATCGGCTGCTTCTTAAGCAACAGAAAAGCAATTGTATAGGCAAAAGTAAAGGTACTGGTTATCTTCGTTCTGATTTCAACATAGTCCAGAAATCGTTTCACCATGGATCTCACCTCTTACGCGCCGCTTTATTCAATACCAGCAGCAGCTTCTCCTTTTTACTTTCCGTTGCCGGAAGCTCGTCGATAATCCGCTTAGCCTTATCGTAATACTTCTGCACCATTCCCCGGGTAAAATCCAGTCCTCCGGTCTTTGCTACAGCTTCATTAATTTCATTTCGGGAAATTCTTTTTTCTACTGCCTTTGTCTTAAAATCCACAAGCTTTGAAAAAGCATGAATTAACGGAAGGGTGATGACGCCCTGCTCGTAATCGGATTGGACAGGTTTGTGAGCATCCTCGATGGTATCCTCAAAATCGATGCAATCATCGGTTAATTGGAATATCATTCCGGTATAATAGCCCAACTGTCTGTACCGGTTAGCCTCTTTCTCAGAGCAGCCTGCGAAGATTGCTCCCGCAAAATAAGAGGCTTCAAATAAAGCAGCCGTCTTACCGGAAATAATCTTTAAATATCGATAGATAGATAGATTGATATTTCCGTTGTTGATGTGCTGGTTCAATTCACCCAGGCAGAGTCTGCCGATATAATCCTGCAGGTCTAAGTACAGATAATCTTTCTTATTCTCAATGGAGCCCGCCATACGAAGTGCAACCGTCAGCAGATAGTCTCCGCAGATTACCGCGGTACGCTTTCCGTATTTCTTCTGGAGGGTCACTTCCCCACGCCGAAGCTCAGCATTATCGATAATATCGTCATGTACCAGAGTGGCAAGATGCAGGATCTCAATCGCAGCCGCAATCTTAATGGCATTCGGATGTACCATACCGTTCTCATCCTCAGCACAATAGATTACCGAGAGAGCGCGGATGTATTTTCCTCTGGAGGAGATCAGATGCCTGGTAAATTCCCGGATGAGGAGCGGTGAATGATAGAGTGTCTTATCAACCTCTTTTTTCACCAGCTCCAAGGCATCCTCTGCAGGAACCAGCTCTGTTTTTATATCCTTTTTTATTTCATTAGTCATTATAAATATACCACTTTCTGACGAACGGGAGCTTCTTCCACAGCTTCTTCAGACCGGGATATGCGTAATAATCAAGTCCTAAGGATCTGCCTGCGCCAATCAAGACAGCTATTCCGGCAAAGATCATCCAGAAGGTTCCAAGGTACAAGCCGGTAGTACATACGAACATAAACTGCAGTACCAGGGAAACAGCTGCTGCAGGAGCTGTAAATAATCCTCCCATCAGTGCCAATCCGATTAATATTTCAGCTACAACAATAAAGATCTGCATGAACATCTGAACACCCTCATAGGGTAAAATCAAATGATTTACGAACCAGTTCATCGCCGGGATATCCAAACGGAACGCATAGTCGCTGATGGTAGAATTAGCAAGCTGCTTACCGCTGACGAAGATGAATCTGATCAATCCAAGGATGTCAAAATTAAAGATTACATGACCGATAGACTGTGCTGCAGCATTCGCTGTATCTGCCGCACCCTCTGCAGGAGTCGCTGAAGAAGCTGCATCTGCTGCCAAAGGAATTGCTTTCGCTACATGGGTCGCTACAACTGTTACAACCTTGTTCAGTGTATCCACTGCTGCAGTAGTTGCTGAGGATACAGCATCCGGATTAGCGTTATTCTGTGCTGCGGGATAAAGGATACTGTTATACCAGGCATTTGCTCCGCCGAAGAAGCCCTCCAGCTTCGGTCCCTTGAACCAGCCTTCTACAATCTTCATCACACCTTCGAATACCCATACGGCACCAAGCCATACTCGGAGCGGTACCAACAGGAAGCTCGGTGTACGGTTGGAGAAATGTCCACCGACAAAGCTCCTACAATTACGGATTGTGAAGAACTCATGCTTCATATAATGGAATATCTTATTCCAGCCAAGTACCTGAATAAAATAAATGATATTAATGAAATGCTTTGCAAACATCGCGAGGAAGGACGGCATACTGAAGAAATGATTCGGTAAGCCTACATGGCACACACCATAGCGTCCGCCGATACATACCATAACTCCGTGGAAGGCCGGTTTATACTGCTCCATCTTTCCGCTGCCCAGAATCGCACAAGCCAGATTATGCGCTGCCACGTCGGCACTCTGCTCGCAGTTCTCAACCATCTGAGGAACGGGACGCTCCTCACCCTCAGCGATGAAATACATATTATCACCGATGACATAGACATTTTCCGCTTTGGTGGAACGAAGATAGGAATCCACCTGAACTCGACCGCCTCGGGTTACTTCTAAAGTATCTCCAGTTTTTTGGACTATATCATTACTCTGGATTCCGGCTGCCCAGATGATCGTTCCGACCTTATTCTTCATGATCTTGTCATTCTGCTTCAGCTCAATGGAATCAGGCTCTATCTTTGTTACGACTGCATTCATGATCAGGCTGACGCCCATTTTCTCAAGGCGTCTTGCTACCTTTGCAGACAGCTTCTCTGTCAGGTTCGGAATCGGACGGCTCAATCCGTCCACATTAACCATCGTAACTTCATTTCGTTCAATGTCAAACTTCTCACACAGAATCGGAACGTATTCCGCCAATTCACCGATCATCTCAACACCGGTAAAACCTGCACCTACTACATAGAAGGTCAGCAGTCTTCTTCTTTCCTCCCGATTCGTCTCTCGGGAAGCCTTGCGGAAGGTCTCATGAATATGTTCACGAAGTAATACTGCATCATCATAGGACCACAGCTTGAAGGTAAATTCCTCAGCTCCCGGAACTCCGTAGAAGGTAGGCTTTGAACCTGCGGATAACACGAGATACTCATAAGGATAGGTCTCATTTTCCCCGATTACGGTACGTTTCTCAAAATCGATGGAAGTCACCGTATCCAGCTTCACGTTCACCTTACGGCCCGCAAATACCTTCTTCAAACTGATCTTGATGCTGTCCTCATCCACACGGTTCGCTGCAACTTCATGAAGCTCAGTAAGCATGGTGTGGAATGGGTTCTTGTCAATGATGGTAATGCTGATATCATCCCGCTTTTTGAACTTCTTTGCCAATTTCTTCGCCGTCAGTATTCCGGCATAACCTGCACCTACAATAACTATTCTCTTTTCCATGTCTGCTCCTTACTGTAATTTATCACGCGCACAAAAGCCTTCGTAAAAAGTACAAAATAATCATATTTTTTACGAAAACTTTCGTTTGCGATTTGTTAACTTTATAACAAACTAATCCATAGCTTAATAGTAGCTTTTCTAGTGAAAAGTTACATTTAACGCTATTAGTATACCACGTATTCTTCATTTTGAAAACATTTTTTAAAAAAATAGTCAATATGGTTACTATTTCCCAGGAGACAGCCATCCCCTTGTGCATTTCCTATAAACCTGATAGGAATTATGTAACCTTTCTTGAAAAACCCGAAATATCTGTCATATATGGTCGAGCACATTGCGGGTAACCCCTGGCCTTTTTCTACTATGTATATAACGACAAAAAGCAGGAAGCTGCATCTCCCCTGACGCAGCTTCCTTATCCGCTTCTATTCTATTCTTCTCCCCGGTGCTGCAGCAGGACAAAGTCATGAAATCCGACAAACATAAAGTCTGTCCGAATTCCCTGTTTCCTGCATATACCTCAGCCCCTTTACATATACGGTGTCTGTCTTTCCGCATACGATACACTATGTTACACAGTGCCCTATATATTAAGGCAAATCCATGCCCAATATATCTTAACCATGCCGGTTCACCTGCTGCCGGCGAAAAAGCCTCTTTTATGGAGGTTTTCTGAAATTTTTGTTGATTTTTTATCTAAAATGTATCATTATTATTTCAAAACGTTTGTTCTGTCATTGTTTTTCTATTATACAACAGGAATGGCAACGGACAGGACAAAAATTGCTGAGCTTGGAGTATGGAACCTATGGACAATTATCTCTTGGAGATTATTAAGAATACAACAGAATATATTGAAAAGAATCTGCTGGAAGAGATTAATCTGGACAGCATCTCAGAGAATATCAATATCTCTAAATTCCATCTGCTTCGCATCTGGAAGGGTGCCACCTCCACAGGATTGATGGAATATGTAAGACGAAGAAGAATTGCCCTATCTCTGACCGATCTTCTGAATGACAGGTACAGCATCGACTTCATCTCCGCGAAATACTCCTTCGGCAGTGAACGCACCTACAACAGAGTATTTAAAGATGAATATGGTATCACCCCGGCCAAATGGCGTCGTAATCCGACCCCTCTGAGTATCCTTGACCGCTTCAATGCAGACTTTATGAATATCGCAGGAGAAGGCTTGATTTTCTTCCATTCCGTCGTAGTCCTGCCTGCTTTTAAGCTTGCGGGAGTAGAGTACCGAGTCGGGATTGAGGATAATTTCAAAAACCAGACCGCGAACCGCCATGGCATCGATTTCTACTTTAATCACGGACCCGAGATCTGCTTCCCGGAAGAAAAGGATTCCTATTACGGATTGACGACGGTTCCGGGCAGACGTTTCAGCTACACCCTGTACCAGCCTTCTCTCAAGGTGGATGATAACAGTATAGTTCCTCCCTATATGAAGGTTAAGCATATTAAGCCTCATAAGTACGGGGTTTTTAAATACATCGGTCTCCATCGTCCGGAGGATATCTCCTCAAAAACACTGGAATCCTTATGGAATTATGTTATTAACATATGGATGCCGACCATGGAATTCCGTCTGGAAGAAGACTTCCATTTTGAATTCATCAATTATGCCCGCTGCAATGCAAACTACTGTGAATGCGAGCTGTATTATCCGATCTCAACGTTATAATCATATAAAATGTCTGTTGCAAATAAAGTGATATCGCCACGAAAGAGAAAGGGCTAGCTACCCCTTTCTCTTTCTATATCTATACTATGTTGCAACAGACATTTAGAAAACTTTTACTTGCTTCTCTCGAGTCTGATTTCTACAGCCTCGGCTGCGATCTTCTGCTGCTCCGCCATATGATTGAGGCTTTGCAGGATATCCTCCCGATAGATACGAAATAGCTGTACAAGCAAGTCATCCTTTTCCTCCTGCGACAGGAGTTCGAAGGCTGCCGACAGCATCCTGTCCGGCTTTTCACCCAGGTTCAGGAGCAGATTGCCCAATTGACCTGTTTTTCCCGGCTGGGAGGACATCCCCTCTATCAGTTTAGGCAGCAGCTGAGTCAGTACCGAGTTATAATCAATCTCCTTCAGCTCCAGTTCTAATTTTAGCATATCATACACCTCTCTTTCCGTATCCATAAATCGCAGAGTAGCTACCTGTACTCCTCTTAAGGCTTTCTCGAGTGCCTGGTTGATCATCGGCAAAAATCGTTCCTGATTGCGCAGTACCAGATGATAGCCCAGCGAATTCGTCACCTGATTCGGAATCAGCTTCATCAATCCTTTGGTGAAAGGTTTGGCCGGAAGAAAGCGTTGCGCCAGCTTTTCATAATCCACCTTATTCAGCTTTATCATAATTGTAAGCATTCTCTTGCCTCATTTCCGAATCTTGATGATCCATCCTTTTCCTCAGCTATAAAAATATCCCATTTCTAACCTTATTATACCTGTAATACATTTCGAAGTACAGGTATAATTCAAAAGAAAACTGCCTCTACTCCCGGAATAAATCCCGGATAGATGGGCAGCGCGTCTTGGATTTTCATGATATGATATTAAATTTTCATTTTCTTGTCGTTATTTATCAAAAATATTGAAATTATTGAATAGAAGTGATAAAATAAATACTAATATACCAGATGATAAACCTACTGCTGTCTGTTAGCGTAAAATCCTACTCCGGAAGGAAGATCAAATGAAAGCCTTAAGCTCCAATAAATCTGCAATAGAAACCTGCATTAATAATAAATCCTTTTCCGTTGGCCATCTTTATTTTGAGGAAAAGACTCTGGACCTGCACATCCATGACTGTTATGAGGTCTACTATTCCATATCCGGCGGAAAGCAGTTTCTAATTGATAATCGAACCTATCTCATCCAGCCGGGAGATCTCTTCTTTATCAATCAATATGAAAGCCACTACCTTTCCCAGATTGACCAGGCAGAGCATGAGCGGATCATTCTCTCCATCTATCCGGATTTTCTAAAGTCCCTGTCTACAGAACGGACAGAGCTTGATCACTGCTTCACCTATCGTGATCCGGGCTTTTCTCATCGGGTTTCCCTGGACAAAAGCAGCCAGCAGCGTTTTCTTTATTATATTCATAAGATGACCAGCTTATCAGGTTATGCGGAAGATATCCTTGAGAAGCTTACTTTTACGGAGCTGATGGTGTTTTTGAATAAGGAATTCCTGTCCAGCCGGCACCAGGCAGATTTTATGGAAAATCCAAGCTTTCAATATGACAAACAGGTATATGATTTAATGGAATACATCAATGCCAATATCAACGCCCCGATTACACTTCAGCAGCTGGCCGATACCTTCTTCCTCAGTAAATCCTTTATCTGTCGTATCTTCAAGCAGTCCACCGGAACGACAGTGAACAAGTATCTGACCGGCCGAAGAATCAGTATCGCCAAAGCTCTTCTGTCGGAAGGCGCCAGTGTCAATGATGTCTGTGAGCAGTGCGGCTTCATGGATTACAGCACCTTTCTCAAGGCCTTTACAAAAACAGTAGGCGTATCTCCGAAGAAATACGCCATGTATAATAATCATATTTAAATAGATGGTTCGTATCGGTCTAATCTTCGATACGGACCGTTTTCTTTTTCCATCTTCCCGAGAAGAAAAACCACAGACAAAGAATAATCGTACACATTGTGGCGAAAGGAACTGCCGTCCCCACGCCCTTTAAACCAAGTCCGAAGGCATTGCTCAGCAGATATGCTGCCGGGATTCGGATCACAATGGAGGACAGGATGTTATTCACCAGTGAGAAGGTAGTATGCCCTGTCCCGATAAAGAACCCGATAAAGCTGAAGGCAGCCGGAACCAGCAGGTAATCATAGGAAAATGCGTAAAGATATGGTACTCCGACTTTAATCAGCTCCGGATCCGCAGAGAACATCATCAGTACCTCTTCCGGGAAAAGTCTGGTCAGAACGAAAATTGTGATGGAGATCAGATAAGCGATTCCCATACCGGTCAGCATGGTCTTGATTGCACGGTCCTCTCTCTCGGCACCGATATTCTGTGCCACCATGGCAGAGACTGCCGCATTCATTGCCAGTGCCGGCAGAATGGCAAAGCCGTTATATTTCCCGACAGCTCCTACGGCGGCAGATGCAGTCACACCGATATAATTAACAAGAGTAGTCATAAAGAGAAAGGACAGATTCGTGATAACATTCTGTATGGTCAGCGGGATCCCCAGCTTCAGAATACCCTCCAGATGTATTTTATCCATTCGAAAGGAACTGAGCTTAAAATCAAATACAAATCTTCTCTTCTTCAAATACAGAATACACAGGATCATACTGAGTGCCTGTGAGATTACGGTTGCGACGGCTGCTCCCAATGCCCCCTGATGGAAACCTCCAACAAACAGCAGGTCAAGCACTATATTTGTGAAACAGGCAATCGTAACAAAAATCAACGGGCTCTTACTGTCTCCCATCCCTCTCATGATGGCACTAAGTGCATTATATCCAAAGATAAAAACCGTTCCCAGAGCGGTTACCATTAGGTAGATGCTTGCTTCGGAAAAGGATTCCTCCGGGGTATGTATTACTTTCAGAATCGGATCCTTGAGCAGTAACATTAGTACTGTCATAACCAATGCAGCTGCAAGCAGGGAGGTTAGTAAGGTTCCGATGATCTTCTGAAGCTGTTTTGTCTTCTCTGCACCGACAGATTGTGCAATCATAATGGTACCACCGGTACTGATTCCAATTGCAACATTTAATAAAAGCATGGTTACCTGCCCGCCGATATTAACACCGGACATACTCGCCGTTCCGTTAAATTGGCCTACAATAACCATGTCAGCCACACTGTATAGTGTCTGAATCAGATTAGAGATGATAAATGGAATAGCAAAAGTGATGAGCTGTTTTGCTACATTACCCTTTGCCAGGTTTTTCTGTTCGTACATGTTTTCTTCCTTTTCTTTCTGTTTTATACCGCTAATGGAAATCGTTCCCTATCAGTATCTTAACTATATATATCATACTTTCAGACAACCTTCAATCCTAATTCAACGATCTAAGGCGACTCAGTAACTGTGTGACCTGTGTTATTGACATTTCCCCAAATTAATGTTACGTTGGCATAGACCGGTGGATCACACAGTCCTGAGGAGAGCGTATTTTATAATAGGATAAAGGGGATATCATATGACACATAGTGTAGAATACGATGAAAAAAAACAATTTTATAAACTGGTATTTTCTTTGGTATTGCCAATGGCATTACAGAATCTGATTAATGTCGGAGTAACCACCGCCGATGTCATCATGCTGGGCAAAGTTAGTGAAACAGCACTCTCCGCTTCCTCTTTGGCCGGTCAGGTGCAGTTCATTCTGTCACTGATCCTTTTCGGCCTTACCTCCGGTGCGGCTGTACTGACTGCACAGTACTGGGGTAAGAAGGACATTCGAACCATCGAGAAGATCATGGGAATTACATTGCGTATTTCTCTTTTTTTCGGAATCCTGTTTACCATCCTCGTATTATTGCTGCCGAACCCGATCATGTCTCTGTTCTCCAATGAAGCAGACGTCATTGGTCAGGGAGCAGAGTACTTAAAAATCATTGCATTTTCCTATATACTTACCTCGATTACGATGATTTATCTGAATATCATGCGGAGTGTGGAGCGCGTAATCATTGCAACTATCGTTTATCTTGTCTCTCTGATCGTCAATGTCCTTATCGCCTTCCCGTTGATTTTCGGTCTATTCGGTCTGGAGCCTATGGGCATCCGCGGAGCTGCTTATGCTACCCTGATTGCAAGAGCCGTTGAGCTGCTGATCGTTTTATTTTATGCAATCTTTGTCAATAAAACCATTCGCTTTCATATCAAAGACCTGTTCGTTCATGATAAGCTGTTATTCAAAGACTTTCTGGTTTATTCCATACCGGTCATGTGTAATGAGTTGATCTGGGGAGCCGGAACCAGTGTGAATTCCGCTATTATCGGACACCTTGGTAAATCTGTCGTAGCTGCCAATTCCGTGACTCAGGTTACCAGACAGCTGGCTATGGTCGTTGCCTTCGGTGTTGCAAATGCGACAGCAATTATCTTAGGGAAAGCAATCGGTGAAAACAAAGAGGAGCTGGCCAAGATCTATGCCAAGCGCTTCGTCCGACTGACGATTGTCCTTGGAATCATAGGAGCATTTGTCATCCTGATTGCCTCACAGGTAGCAAGACAGAACCTTTCCCTGAGCGATGAAGCAAGAAACTATCTTGGAATCATGATGCTTGTCATGACCTATTTTGCAATCTGCCAGGCCTATAATACAACTATGGTCGTCGGCGTCTTCCGAGCCGGGGGTGATATTAACTTCGGATTATTTTTAGATTGTACCACCATGTGGTGTGGTTCCATCCTATGCGGTGCTCTGGCAGCCTTCGTCTTCAAGCTGCCGATCCCGATTGTCTATGTCATTCTGATGAGCGATGAGGTAATTAAGATACCACTGACCACCTGGAGATATAAGACGATGAAATGGGTGAAGAACGTAACCCGGTAGCTGCCCTCATTCCTTCGATGAAGCCCCCTGACGGCTCCCCCGTCCCTGTCGATATTCCCTCGGAGTCATCCCATAGCTCTTCTTAAAATGCATCGTAAAATTAGAATGCGAACTGAAGGCAAGATTACTGGAAATCTCCTGCAGACCGGCTTCGGAAAAGAGCAGCATCTGCTTCGCTGCCTCCAATCTCTCATTCATGATATAGTCTGTAATCGTCCTGCCCGTTTCTTTATGAAATAAGGAGGAAAGATATTGCGGGGTCAGCCCGCAGTGCTTCGCAAGCCCGGTCAGCGTAATCTGATAATGCAGATGATCCAGAATATAGGCTATGCTCTGAGTAACCGGATAGGAATAGGCCCTTTGCTTCCTGTTCTTCCTCACTCGTTTCGTAAAGTCAAAGATGGCTACGACAAACAGCTGGTTTACCTCATCGGTACTTTTGCAGATGTCCATTTTCTGAATATATACATCACTCAGATTATAGGCTTCGATTTCAGGCATTCCACCTTCGATTGCACTTCTGGTCGCAAGGGCGATGCCTGATACAAAGATATACTGAACCTGTCGCAGAGGATCCTTCGAGAGATAACCAACATAGTGATCGTTGATAGCGATGTTCCTCAGAATGTGATTGAGGGTATCCGTATTACCACTCCGGACGCAATCAAACAATTCCTTTTCCAATCGATACACCATATTACTTTCCAGTGTCTCCCGCTGTTCATAGATCGCCTGGCGGTATGCCTTCATTACATCCTGCGGCGGCTCTACTACAGAAATTTCTCCGATATTCTTTACATCGAACTTCACCTTCACCCCGATCACCCCCATAGAATCAGTTCGTTTCGATATCTCTATTCTACCATAGAATTTATATTAAAAACAGGATATTTATCTTAAATTAGAGATAGTTTTTTCTATGACATTTGATAATATGAAATTGAATCATGTTCTTCATTTTATACGAAGGATTACTCTATTATGGGAGGTATATGACTGATGGATTATAAAGCAAAAGCCAAAGAACTAGTAAAGCAGATGACCCTGGAGGAGAAGGCCGGACTCTGCAGCGGTAACAGTTTCTGGTATTTAAAAAGTGTGGATCGATTAGGTCTTTCTTCGATCATGGTAACTGATGGCCCTCACGGACTTCGCAAACAAGCCGGGTCGTCAGATCATCTTGGTCTGAATGACAGTGTGCCTGCCACCAGCTTTCCGACTGCCAGTGCGACAGCCTGCAGCTTCGATCCTGAACTACTGGAGAAAATGGGTGAAGCACTCGGTGAAAAATGCCTTGCAGAAGAGGTTGCCGTGATTCTCGGACCGGGTACCAATATCAAAAGGAGCCCGCTTTGCGGACGTAATTTTGAATATTTTAGTGAGGATCCGTATCTTGCCGGAGAAATGGCCACCGCACTGATTAAGGGAATACAAAACAAAAATGTAGGCACCTCGCTGAAGCATTTTGCAGTGAACAATCAGGAGTCTGCCCGTATGACCGTGGACTCCGTAGTAGATGAACGCGCCTTTCGAGAAATCTATCTGGCAGCCTTTGAAACAGCCGTAAAGAAATCACAGCCCTGGACCGTGATGTCCAGCTACAATAAGATTAACGGTACCTATGCCTGTGAAAATCAATATCTTCTCACCGATATCCTGAGAAAAGAATGGGGCTTCGAAGGTCTTGTCGTCAGTGACTGGGGTGCAGTGAACGATCGGGTTCAGGGCGTAAAAGCCGGTATGGATCTTGAGATGCCCTCCATCTCCCATGACACAGACGCTGAGATTATCGCCGCCGTAAAGGATGGTTCCTTATCTGAGAAGGATGTGGATCTCTGTGCTGAACGAGTCACCGAGCTTATTCTGAAGGGTCAGGAGAAAAAGACCTCACCGGGAAATAAGGATAAAGAGCACCACGCTCTGGCCCGTGAAATCGCCGGAAAATCAGCCGTACTATTAAAGAATGAAGCATCCATTCTTCCGATCTGTCCTACCTCCAAGGTGGCAGTAATCGGGCAAATGGCTAAGAAAGCCAGATATCAGGGTGCGGGCAGCAGTCGAATTAACCCCGCTTATCTTGACAATGCTTATGACGCTTTAAAGGAAGCCGGTGTCAACGCTTCCTATGCCGACGGGTATACGCTCGGCAGCAATACCGTTGATCAGGCACAAATCAAAGAAGCCTGCGTAGTAGCAAAGGATAGCGATATCGTATTACTTTTTGCAGGTCTTCCTGATGAATACGAAAGCGAAGGCTTTGACCGCACCACCTTGGATATGCCGGAAAGCCACAACAGACTCATTACAGAAGTGGCTAAGGCAAATCCTAATATCATCGTAGTTCTCCAGCTGGGTGCACCTGTTCTGATGCCTTGGAAGGACAGTGTAAAAGGTATTCTGCTAATGTATCTGGCAGGTCAGGCCGGTGGAGCTGCTACTGCAGATTTATTGCTGGGTAAGGTCAATCCAAGCGGAAAATTAGCGGAGACCTTCCCCGCCGCATTACAGGATAACTCCAGCCATTCCTACTTCCCCGGCACCTCAAAATCAGTTCAATACCGAGAGAGTATTTATGTAGGTTACCGCTATTATGATACTGTAAAACATAAGGTTACCTTCCCCTTTGGATACGGTTTATCTTACACCACCTTCGATTACAGCAACCTTGTCGTGGAAGAGCTTGCTCCTTACCGCTATCAGGTAAGCGTTGATGTAACCAACACAGGAAAGGAAGCAGGTGCAGAAGCCGTTCAATTGTATGTTCACTGCACCGATTCCAAGCTATTCCGCGCCGTGAAGGAACTGAAAGGCTTCGGAAAGGTATCCCTGGACCCCGGCGAATGCAAGACTGTCAGGATGCAGCTGGATCAGAGAAGCTTTGCTTATTATAATACTGTAGCCAAGGATTGGTGCGTCGAGGGCGGTACCTATGAATTACTGATCGGTGCTTCCAGCACAGATATCCGTCTCAAAGCTTCTATCTCCCTGACCGGAGACAGCAAGGAAGCTTTGCTCGCAGACCTGTATCAGAAGCTGTCGGAGTATAAGACACCCTCTTATCCTTTCCGAAGCAGCGACGGACAATTCTACACCCTGTTAGGTTATACACCCAAAGCAGATCGTTTCGGCAAGCCCTATGACAGAAATGCTACTCTGGGTGACATCAAGGATACCCTGATTGGAAAGATCCTTTGTTCTGTTGTGAAGAAGGAAATGAATAAAATGTTAGGCGGAGATTCTGCACCGGATCCCACTATGGTTCTTATGATGGAGAAATCAGTCATGGAGATGCCTCTTCGTTCGATGAAAATGGCAGGAGGACTAAATAACAGCAAAATCGAAGGTATCGTCGCCTTGGCCAACGGTCATATCTTCAAGGGCATCGGGGCAATGCTTCGTAAATAATCGACCTACATAGGATCATTGTATAAGAACGAAAATAAGGCTGTCGGGTAGTTTCTGATCATCAGAAGCTTCCCGGCCAGCCTTATTTCTTATTCGTATCCGCAATCGTATCTTCTTAATTAACTCTATAATGAGCCGTCTACTCTATTTTAATGAAAGCCGGGCTTACCCCGTTGTTATTTCAATCGCTACTTAACCTAACGCAAACTTATTTGCTTCTTTTGCCTCTCTGCCTGAGTAACGGAAATTCCCCGCTCTCCTTCAGTTTTTTCATATAGTCTGCACGCCTGGACTTCATTCTTTCCGTGTCCTTTTTGTCCATTACGCCAAGCTCTGCCAGCTTGTCAAGAACCTTGTCCTGCGCTTTTCTTTCTTCGTCAAGCAGGGCGTATACATCGTTCTTTTGATCTGCCGTCAAGGTGTTCCATTTTTTTATTGCTTGATTTATCTTTTCCTCAAAAAGTGCTCTGTTACCTTTATGGTTCGTATCCTTTTCCGACAATGTCATCGTCCCTGTATCCGTCTCAGCTGCAAAGGCAGTAACCGGACTTACTCCAATGATTGTGACTGCAATCGCCGCCACAACCCCAAATAATCGCGCCTTTAACATAAGCTCCCTCACTTTCTCAACAAGCAACAGGGTAAAAACCAGCTTTCAATTTTAGTGTTCCCAAGGGCAGGTAAAACTATGAAAATGAGAAAGACCATATTTAGAATCTTCCCTTTGTCGAAAACAAGGAAGAAACTCTTGCAAAAAATAATTAAAAAAGCTACTATAATTACGACAGGCAGAACATCAGCCGTTCCGGCAGTTCTGATTCCTACTGCAGAAGAATAAGCTAGAGCAACTGAAAGGTACGAGTGATACAATATGGATATTAATATACAGTATTTAGGAAGCAGGAAACAGACAGATATCCTCCAATATACCCTGAAAAATGATCTTGGAATGGAAGTACATCTGCTGAGCTGGGGAGCAACCATCCGCAGAATCCTGCTTCCGTTTCTTGATGGCACCAAGAAAAATGTCGTCCTGTCTTATGCGGACTGGTCAGATTATATAGAAAATCCGGTTTTCACCGGTGTTACCATCGGTCCGGCAGTGCGTCTCTGGAATGGAAATGACAGCACCCCCTACGCTACGATGAGAAACTGGACCGAGTTGGATACTCGGGTAGATCAGGAGGGCTGCAGCGTAACACTATCCTTGACACTGTCCGACGGGGAAGGCGGTTATCCGGGCAAACGGGACTTGAAGGTCATTTATACCCTGAATAACAGTAATACGCTTCGTATCCGCTATCTGGGTTCTTCGGATAAGGACACTTATATTAATCCTACCAATCTTACTTACTTTAACTTAAGTGGGGATTTTTCTAAATCCGCTCTGGAGCAGCAATTGCAGATCAGCTCCTCCATGTATGTGGCTAACTACCGGGATCAGGCCCCAGCTGCCTTCTCCCCCTGTACCCATTCTCCCTTCGATTTCTCCGTCAGTCAGAGAATATCCGAGCAGCTGGCAAAATATCAGCGAAATTCCCAGCTTCAATATGCGAAGGGCTTCCAGCATACCTTTCTGTTAACACAACCCTCCCCCGGACGCAGAGCATTACTCCTGAAATCAGGCATCTCCGGATATTCCATGGAGCTCTATACGGATGCCCCGGGAATCCGATTTTATTCCGGAGGTCTGCTGGATAATTCATACTACCTGCCCGGGGATCTTCGTTCCTCAAAATCCTGTGCCGTATTATTGAGTGCACAGGATCTTCCCGATACACCTCATTTCTGTCCGGAACAATGCAGGTACACAAGCCCCGGCAATCCATATGAAAGAACGATCCTCTATCGGTTCACCAGATAAATCATTGCCAACCGCCAAATACTATATTATGATTAGCATGACAAGCTCTGATGAAGAAGTCCTTTCATACAAGAATGGAGATTATTATGAAAAAGATACTGATGATAGGTACCGGTGGTACCATTGCATCCAAAGTAACCCCCGATGGTCTCCATCCGCAGCTGACCTCGGAGGAAATCCTGGAATATATTCCGGGAATATCAAAGCTGTGTGAGGTCGAGACCTTACAGCTTTGCAATATCGACAGCACAAACATCTCTCCCGATCTCTGGATTCTGCTAACGAACAGTATTCGCGAGAATTATAATAACTATGACGGATTTGTCATTTGCCACGGAACCGATACGATGGCTTATACAGCTGCAGCACTTTCCTATCTGATACAGGGATCTCCAAAACCCATTATTATCACCGGAGCTCAGCGCCCCATTAATATGGAGGTTACGGATTCAAAGACCAATCTCTTCGACAGCTTTTATTATGCGTCCTCGGAGCAGGCTTGCGGAGTTCAGATCGTATTTAACGGCAAGGTCATACTCGGAACCAGGGCACGAAAGACACGATCCAAAAGCTTTCAGGCTTTCTCCAGTATCAATTACCCTTACTTGGCAGTCATTCAGGAGGAGCATATCCTTTCCTACATCTCTCAGGAGAAAAAAGCAGAACCTGTCTTTTATGACAGTCTGAACCCCAGAGTGGCCCTTTTTAAACTGACCCCCGGAGCAGATCCGGATATTCTTTCCTATATGCTTTCCGTAAAGGATGCCGTTATTATAGAGAGCTATGGCGTGGGTGGTATCCCATCCCTTCCGGACAATCGCTTTTTTGAAGTGATCAGGGATTGGACAGACAAAGGAAAAGTAATCGTCATGACAACGCAGGTTCCCAATGAGGGCAGCGATATGAATATCTATCAGGTTGGCCACGAGTTAAAAAGCAAGGTGAATATCCTGGAAGCCTATGATATGAATACGGAGGCTGTCGTATGTAAGCTTATGTGGATTTTAGGCATGACAGGGAATCTCGAAGAGATCAAGAGATTATTCTATACTACGATCAGTAATGATATTCTCTATTAAGAATAACGATAAAAAAAGGCTGTCCCATGGAAGCCAGGAACAGAGGTTACTCACACACGAACCTTCTGATCCCTTCCGGGGCAGCCTTTTAACGTACTGTTTATTTGCAGTTTATTATTCTAATCTACGCTTTTTCGATTTCTTAAGAAAAAGAACAGCAGCACCGCTACAGCAAAGGAAGCTCCACTCACCAACAGATATCTGGATCTGGCCAGCTCACTATGTAGTAATGCTCGGCTGATCTTCGTAAAATTAGGTGATAAGAATGATCCAAGATTATTAATCGCCATATTGAAAGAGATGCTCATGGTAACCACCGGTGGATGCTCCCTCTCAGAGATACTGACCACCACCTGAGCCATAACCATGCTTAAGCTGAAGCCGGCAATGAATACACCGATCAAGATCAACACATAATTTTCTGCGAATGCAGTGATTAAGGCTCCCAGTGCCAGATTGAAGAAGCCCAGTGCAATCACGCGCTCTCCCATCCGCTTTGCCAGACTTTTATACATCAGTCCTGCAGGCACGCCGCTCAGCATGAATATCGCCGATGCAACTCCGGCCCGGACTGAACCGGTAATAGAATTTTCCTTTAAATGCATGGATAAATTTGTGGGTATCACATTAAACAACAGCATGAACAGGAAAGCGATGATCCCGTATTCCAGCACAACCCTTGCTGATACCTTAACTCTCCCGCCGTCTGTCTTCCTAACTCGCTGCGGCTTATCCAGCGGCAGCCCCGTCAGGAGGAGAACAAATCCCGGGATGATAAGGAGGAACGCCAGGTAATTATAGTACCATCCAATGTTCGCCAGAAGCCCACCGAGCAAGGATAGAAGTACACCCCCGACACTGATGACGGCACTTTGCAGCCCCATGGTACTGCTTCTTTCTTCACCAGCAAAATTGTCAGCAATCAACGAGACACCCAGTGGTACGAGAATCCCCACTGCTATTCCCAACGTAATCTCCCATACATATAAAATGAGCAGAGAGTTATGGAAGAAGAAACCACCGAATGCCGTTACCATAAACATAATGGCCGAAAACAAAGCCAAGTATTTCTTTGACATAAACTCCGCCAGCTTGCCTGTTAAAAGCGACATCAAGATGATCACCACACAGGGGCAGGTGGCAAGAAACTGTATGGTCGTCGCATTGTACTGCGGAAACAGTTCAGCGATCTTTGCCAATACCGACGAGATCACGATTGTTCCGATCTGTACAAGACTGTAGAACATGATTGCCAGTTTTATTGTAAACTTGGAAGCCTTCATTCTTCTCCTCCTTAATTATCGAATCATTATCATAATAAAACAAATGGATTCCATCAGTATTCCAATGATAGTATACCAATCCGGGAATGTCAACCTGCTGTGTCCTATTATGGATTTATCATACAATTTTTTTATTAAATATTGGTATTTCATGAATATTAGCATGTCCAAATGATAATAATATTACTGTTTTAAACAACTAATATAGGAGGAAATCAGAATGGATAACTCAAGCAGAAATGATACTTCTACTTCCAGCAGAAATACAACGTCAAATCCCAGCAAGAATACCAACAGAAATGATGCCGGTTCTACAAGAAATGACGCCGGTACTTCTAGAAATGATGCTGGTTCCAGCAGAAATGATGCTTCCAACTCTAACAGAAATAGATAGGAACACAGACGACAAAGAAAAAGTCTCCATGACAATGGAGACTTTTTCTTTTTACTAAAACAATAAAATAATCTGGAACCGGGATCCCTCCGAAGCAATAAAAAAAGAAGCCGAGCTGCTTCTTTTTTGTCTTAACTGGGGTACAAGGATTCGAACCTTGAGATGCTGGAGTCAGAGTCCAGTGCCTTACCGTTTGGCGATACCCCAATTTATTCATTTTTATGGCGGCTTGTCAGCTGCCACGAATGATATTATAACCTATACGGATTTGATTTTCAAGTCCTAATTTTTTATTTTTTTCAAAAAATTTAGAACCTTTTTCTTCCACACTTCTGCCGGTTACCTTACCCGGCAGAAATGTACCTATGGATTTATTCGGGAAGCTTCTTTCGGCTCTTCCGATGCTCAAGAAAAAGGAAATATGCTTTCGCTGCTCCTGTAATCAGCAGAACCATGCACAGGATAAAGACCGGCATGCCGGTATCAATCCCAACACTTAAGAAATATCGCCAGTTATTATCATAAATGATCGGTACTCCGATCAGAAACAGGAATGGCAGAAGTACATTTCCCAGCATCATTAATAAGATGGCTCTCTTTCTGCTTGCCGTTCTCAGTCCGTTGCGGAAGCGGAGGCAGGAATAGATGCTGAACAGGCCCAGAATAAGTGCCAGTCCCGGAAGTATGAGCTGCTTTGTATCATAGGTGCGTGGTACGGAAGACGGCTTCGTTTGATGAAGTAGAATATCCGTAATCCCATTTCCGATTACTTGGGCAGACAATTCGGGTTTTCTGAATATACCGCGCTGATTGATCAGAACAACAATGCCATAGCGATGTGCTTGGGAGATTAACAGCGCAGAATTAAAATGTGGGGTCGCTCCGAGAAATCCGTAAAAGTAATTATAGTTGTCATAGGCAGGATCCGTGGTAATATTCCAGTCAAGACCGTAATAGGGCTCATTATACTCAAACTCTTTTACGGGATCAGACGGTTGTTTCAACCGGTTATTCGGAAGAATGGATTTTCCGCCTGAATAGCCGTTATTCAGGAAATAGACCAGGTATTTGGACATATCCGCTGCACTGGAAAGCTGATAACCTGCCGGCACCTGACCCATCGGATAATCAAAATCAATCGGCACATTTAACCCATAGAACTCCCGGTACCCCTGTGCCAGTCCATCTCCTTCAGCCTTCTGCTTTGATGCAAAGCTGTCTGTAAGCTTCATCGGCTCAAAGATAAATTGTTTCACATAATCCTCGTAGCTTATTCCGGATACGTATTCAACAACCAATCCCAGTATGACATAGTTCAGATTTGAATATTCATAGCTCTCCCCCACAGGGCGGTTCAATCTCTCCCTGCGGTTGATCTCTCTGACCAGCTGATCCAAAGTATATTTTCCGTTACAGGTATATTCTTCATTCCCTTGTGCTGTGGATAATCCACTGGTATGCTCCAGAAGCTCCTCGATCGTAATCTCTCTACCGGAGGTATCCGCCAGCGTAAACCAGGGTATGTATTGCCGAACATAGTCCGTGATCTTTAAGGACCCTTCTCCTGCGAGCTGGGCGATTGCCAGTGCTGTAAAGGTCTTGCCGACGGAACCGATATAAAAAGGAGTATCCGGGGTCACCGGCTCCCTCTTGCTGTTTGCCACTCCATAGCCCTTGGTATAGATAATCTGATCTCCGTGTACAATTCCGAGCGCAAGCCCGGGTATCTTACTGGCCTTCATTTCCTGCTGAATATATTCATCAATCATCTGAAGCTGATCCCTCGAAAGCTCCTGCCCTGCTTCCGCCAAAGCTTGAACGGAATTGCCAAATGTCAATAACAGAAGCACTGCTGCCAAGACAGCCCCTTTTAGCTGTTTCCTAATCATTTATCCCCCACCATATTCTATGCTATTTGATTCCTAACAAATCTGCGCCATTACGCCAGAAGATGCATTCCAGCTCTTCTTTCGTAAGTTTCATTCCGGCCAGTAACTCCGTGCTCTCTTTCTGCCCTCCCCAGGGAGAATCTGTCCCGTAGAGAATGCGATCCGCACCGTGATCTCTGACGATGCGTTCGAATTGTTCCGGCTGAATCCGATGAAAAACATAAGCGGTATCAAACCATACATTCCTGCCAACCAGATATTCCTCAACTTCATCCCATTGATCGTAGCCACCCATATGTGCCAGAATGATTTTGGCATTCTTCTCCTCAATCCGGCTTAGCATCGCTGCGGTGCGCTTCGGAGGACAGTGGATCGGATTCGGAAGACCGATGTCAAGTCCGGCATGGATACTGACGATCAGATCAAGCTCAACTGCTTGCAGGATGATCCGCACCATCTTCGGATCGTCAATAAAGGTCGCCTGATAATCCGGATGCAGCTTAATCCCCGGCAGTCCAAGCCGCTTAATCTCTTTCAGCTGTTCGAAAGAATTTTCTGTGTCCGGATGTATTCCTCCAAAAGAGAGTATCCCCTCTCTGCCGTTAACCTCTGCCGCAAACCTGTTTATGGTATCGAACTGGGCAGGCCTGGTTGCAACCGGAAGCAGGACGGACAGATCAATATTATTTTCTTTCATGGAGTTCTTAAGTTCTTTCAGTGTTCCCCCCGTGAAGGCACTGACTTGTGCTTCCTCTTCCATCTTCCTGACCGTCTTCTCTGCGATTGGGTCAGGAAATATATGCGTATGGAAATCAATGATCATGATGGTCCCTCCGGTTATCCACATAGCAGTCTTAAAATTACCGTTCTATCCACAAAACTAATCCTCGGCGATAAAGCTATTCTCCATAGTGATAATGCACTGGTATCTTGCATCCTGCTGCCGGATTGCTTCCACAATCCTGGTAAGCAGCTTCTGCTCCTCTTCTTTACCATAGGAATAAGGAATAACCAGATCAAAAATCAGGTTAATCTGATGTTCTCCATTCACAACGCGAAAATCGTGAACGGTTGCCTTAGGCTCCAAGCCCGTGATGATTCCCAATACAAGCTCTTTTTTCTCCAACACCTTTTCATCATTTACCTCAATCGGATCCATATGAATGACCAAAAAGATATCCAGCTTCTCCAGTACATCCCGTTCAATCTGATCAATGGTCTCGTGAGCATGTTCAAATCCCAGGTTATTCGGAACTTCGGCATGAATCGTTGCCATACGGTGCGTCGGCCCGTAATTGTGTATGATCAGGTCATGGGTACCATATATCCCATCATAACTCTGTACCATATCAGTAATCTTAAAATATACTTCCTTCTCAACAGCTTGCCCCAACAGCGGCTCAATGACATCCTTTGCGATCTTATAGCCGGAGAACATAACAAATAAGGATACCAGAAGACCCATATAACCATCGATATTCCAACCGGTCAGACCGGCCACCAGGGTGGAAATAATGGTCGCCGTAGTGACAAATACATCATTTCTTGAGTCAGCAGAGGTCGCCAGCATGACAGTTGAGTTAATTCTTCTTCCAAGCTTCCGGTTAAAAAAGGACATCCATACCTTCATAAATACGGACAGAACCAGGATACACACCAGAATCGGATTAAAGGAAAGCTCCTCCGGATGTAAAATTTTATTAAACGAGGTCTGCAGCAGGTTGAAGCCAACCACCAGAATTAGTACTGATACTGCCAGAGCTGACAGATACTCAAATCTCCCGTGCCCAAAGGGATGCTCTTTATCGGCAGGCCGTCCCGCAAGCTTTACACCAACGAGACTGATCACGGAGGATGCTGCATCTGAAAGGTTGTTCACAGCATCCGCCATAACGGAAATACTGTTAATGATGATTCCAATCAGCAGTTTTGTGGCAAACAAAAGAACATTACATGCAATTCCGACAAGACTTGAAAGAATACCGTAAGAGGTCCTGACCTTAGCATTTTCAATATTTTTATTATCCTTTACAAATAGACGTACCAATAATTCAGTCAACTTTCATAACCCCTTCCGATGATATTTATCACAATATAAAATAACCCCGCATCTTTTCCAGGTTCTGTTATTACCATGGAAAATGCAGGAATACGAATATTGTATCATATATGAAATAAATGTCAAGTTTATCTTCTTTCAGCCTCTGAAAGCTTATAAGAATAGCACACTCCCCCTATCTTTCCCTTGTGCAACCGGTAATTATCATGCATAATATAATCATAGGATTATTATTACTTACGAAGGGGAGGGTTCAATGAAATATGCCCGCAGGTATAAGAAAAACATTCGTTTTCATACCCGATCCTTGTTTCTGGTAAATACTCTGTACCTTTTTTTATTCGCCTCTCTGCTGTTTCCCTTTGCGGGACGTTCCCTTGAATTGATCATGGACCTTTACGGTGTCAGCTACATCACCGAAGAAAATGTTCTCTCTTTGTTGACCAAACCTTACTCTCTGCCCGTGCTCTTGTTTCTGGGATTTCTCCTGCTACTATATGGGATGTCCAAGCTTTCTTCCTTGATTCGATATTGCAACACGGAGGGGATGCCGGTTCTTCCGGCCCTGCCGGATATCCTAAGCTTCGGCATCAACCGTCCCTTTCAGGCTATCCAATCCAGGCAGATTGATTTGCTGCTTTTTACGATCCCTTACTATATCTTTTCTAATCTTTCCATATTAATCGGAATTATACTATATTCTGATATTGAACTGTTCAAGGGACCTCAAGAGACCATGATCAAAGGCTTGCTGCTCCTTCTCCTGCTTATCATCAGTATCCTTTCCCTGCCAGGGATATTTGCCTTTCAGTATTGCATACAGGAGGACATTGATTTCAGAAAAGCAATGTCCTATGCCAAGGAGCTATTAAAGGGCAGAACAAGAAGAACCTTACTGACCTATTTGTCCTACACGTTATTCTTTACCCTTGGCTTTGTTGTGTTTTATTATATCCTGTTATTGTTGACCTCCTTAGGCTGTTATCTGTTCGCTGAGAAAAGTCTTGCTGTTACCGTGTTTCTGTCGGTTTATCCCCGGATCAGAATGTATGCCACTATTTTCTATGGTATGACTGCCTTTGTTATTCATATCAACCTGACCACCTCTCTGTTCCATACGTACCGGGGAGAAGCAGTTCACTTAAAGTTCCCTTCCTACCCTGGGTTTGATTATGGTTTTACATATAGAAACAGGCTGCATAAGTTCAGCATTAACGGAGTTCTGGTCTGCCTTGCAATTCTTGGAGTCCTTAATCTTTATCGGAGCCTATACAATGATTCCTCCTACTTTAAAGAAGCCTTTGCCGGAGTTTTAATTTCCTCCCACAGGGGCAATTCCCGCGTGGCACCCGAAAATACGATGCCCGCTCTGGAGAGCGCTATTGTCGCCAATTCCGATTATGCCGAGATTGATGTCCGCCAGACAAAAGACGGTACGCTGGTCCTGATGCATGACAGGAGCCTAAAGCGTACCGCCGGAATAAATGATTTTATTTGGGATCTGACCGATGTGGAAATCAATGCCCTGGATGTAGGCTCCTGGTTCTCCCTGGATTATCAGGATACCAGAGTTCCAACACTCGAGGAGGTTCTGCTTTACTGTAAGGATCGAATTAAGCTGAATATCGAAGTCAAGACCAGCCCCACAGATATTGATATGGAAGCGAAATTAGTCGAGCTGATCAAACAGTATGAATATGAATATCAATGCGTCGTCTCCTCCGGTAATTACCTTACCTTAAAGAAAATTAAGCTGCTGGATCAGGACATTCGCACCGGTTACATACTTTCTGCCGTATATGGTAACTTTTATGACAAGGCCTATATTGATTTCTTCAGTATTCGCTCCAACTTCGTAAACCTAAAGGTCGTGAACAGTATCCATGAAGCCGGTAAAGAGGTCCACGTCTGGACGGTAAATACCACCCAGGAGATAGAGCGGATGAAATCCGTCGGTGTGGACTGCATCATTACTGATAATCCTTCCCTCGCAAGAGAGGTCCTGTATCGGGATGATACCAACGACAGCTTCATCCAGCTGATTTATCGGATGCTGGGTAACCGCTCCTTCTACCGTCTCACACAGCTGCTTGGCTAAGCAGACTATAAAGCCAGGCGGTAGATCTTCTCGATGTCCTTGTTGTTCAGCTTGACAAAACCGCCGATGGTGCCGTTCTCACCCAAGCCCAGAGTCTTTACCATATACGGGATATCTTCTTCCTTGGCTCCAAGTTCCCTGAAACTAATCGGCATTCCGATGGAGTTCAAGAACTTCTTCAAGCGATCGATTCCCTCCAGAGCAGTTACTTCCGGATTGGCAAAATTCATATTGCAGCCCCACAGCCTAACAGCAATCTGAGCAAAACGCATCACATCCTGCTTATATACATAAGTCATCCAGGCAGGGAATACAACCGCAAGTCCTGCGCCATGGGCAACATCGTATAAGGCGGACAGTTCATGCTCAATCTGATGGCTAGCCCAATCCTGCTCCCGTCCTACTCCGACAAGATTATTATGTGCTACCATTCCGGCCCACATGATATTAGCTCTTGCATCATAATTATTCGGATCCGCAATCACTCTCGGCACCTCTTTCACCATCGTAAGCAACACAGCCTCACAAAGGCGGTCAGTAATTTCAACCTCCTTCGTGTTGGTGAAATACCGTTCAAATACATGCGCCATGATATCCGTAGCACCTGCTGCCGTCTGATACGCCGGCAGGGTCTGTGTCAATTCCGGATTAAGGATGGAGAATACGGGTCTGAGATGCTCACTTCCGGCTCCTCTTTTCAGCATTCCCTCTTCCTTGGTAATGACACTGTCCCCTGAGCCCTCGCTGCCTGCCGCTGCGATTGTAAGCACCGTGGCTACCTTTAAGGCTGCCTCAATCGGTTTACCCTCATAGAAATCCCAGAAGTCGCCTTCATATACTGCTCCGGCTGCGATTGCCTTCGCAGAATCTATAGCACTTCCCCCTCCTACTGCGAGGATGAAGTCCACTCCTTCCTTACGGCACAGTTCAATTCCCTGATAAACAAGACCGCTGCGGGGATTGGGCTGTACTCCTCCTAATTCAACATATTTTATGTTTTCCTTGTCCAGGGAGTTCTTTACTCTGTTAAGAAGTCCGGAGCGAACTACAGAACCACCGCCATAGTGGATCAGAACCTTAGTTCCGCCAAAGCGTTTCACATAATGTCCAGCCTCCTTCTCGGTATCCTTACCGAATACAAAATAAGTGGGACTATAAAATGTAAAGTTATTCATATGATTGCTCTCCTTTCAAAAGATGAATTGTCTCCATATTGCACTGCGCTTCCAAATTATACAAGCACCAGTCTAATATTACATTATAATAATTTCGTATTTTCGTAAAGCTTGCCGCTCAATTTTTAGTATGCATCCATGAAAATGTTCTATACGAAGACCATGAGATTAGAAGACAATTAAAACTGTATTATAGCCTTCCTGCATCCCTTGACAGTATTACCATTGAGAGCTTATAGTATGGTAGAGAATGTAAATAGCGTATTTTAGGAGGAGCAACGCATGAAACAATTCATTAGGAAACGAGTTGTACCGGCCGCCCTGCTGCTAGCTGCCTGCAGCTTTTTGTACGGCTGTGGATTTTCCTATGTCATTAACTCTGCCCATCAGCTTGCACGGGCTGATGCCAAGGAGTTTACCGTAGAGAAAACAGAGGTTCCTGCAATCACAAAGATAGATATCCGTACACGGATTGCAGATGTGGAATTTATTCAGGCAGACAGCTTCGCAGTGGAAATCAATTATCTCTACTGGGACAGGGAACCGGAATACGAGTTGAAGGATGGAATTCTTACTTTTGATGACAGTGATTCCTTCCCGGAATCCTACTCGATCAATTTCAATCTTCATAACTTAATCAAGATCTATCTGCCAAAGGATAGTGCCATGGATTATGTATCCATAGAAGATTCTTCGGGGGATGTGGATATTACCGGCTTTACCGCAGAGGATCTGGATGTAACCGTCTCTTACGGAGACTTCACAATGGAAGAGGCCAGTGCTTCTACCGCAGATATCACCTTATCCTCCGGCATGAGCAGGATATCTGATTGTAATGTGGGAGAGCTTGATTTTACCAATTCCTACGGCAATGCGAAGTTCACGAATATTAATACTGAGAATTTCAGCCTCCCGGGAGGGGCTTCCAACGAAGAATGTAACATTAATATGTCAAGCGGCGGTGTGGATATCAATGGATTATATTTCTCATCCGTAGAAATCCGTAATTCCTATGGTGATGTAACCTGTGATAAAATCCAGGCTGATACTGCAAAATTCAATTTAAGCAGCGGTGATCTGACCGTGAAACAAGGAACCATACAACGGGCTGAAATTGAGGACAGCTACGGTGATGTAGCATTAAAACTTCCGGGGCCGGAAGCTGACTATGCTCTTGATCTGAATACCTCTTACGGGAAGTTGAAGGTAGGAGGAACCAGTTATGAGGAACATGTAAAGTTAAACGAGAACGGTTCCAAAAGCATCGATGCCGATTTAAGCAGCGGTGATGTAACGTTAGATTTTGAATAATGAAACAATAGGAGGAAAATGATATGATTATTACAACAACACCTTCCGTAGAGGGAAAACAGATTACAGATTATCTCGGCGTCGTATTCGGAGAAGTGATTTCCGGTGTTGATTTCGTAAAGGATTTTGCCGCCGGGCTTTCTAATTTCTTCGGCGGTCGCTCCGGAACCTATGAGGAGGAGCTGATCCGTGCCAGAGAACAGGCAATGCAGGAAATGTCACAGCGTGCTTATCAGATGGGCGCGGATGCCGTACTTGGCGTCGACGTGGATTATGAGGTACTTGGAGCCAACAACGGAATGCTTATGGTGACCGCTTCCGGCACCGCTGTTAAGCTCAGGTAGGGGTAGAAGCTAAAAACTACGTAATTCAAAGATTTAGGGAATGAACGCAAAAACGGAGTGAACCTTTAGGGGAGGATTATACTTCTCTCACACACTGGAGCCGGGACACAGCTTTAGTTTGTCTGTCACCATCGTACAGGTCTGTACGCTTGTGACCCACAAACCTACAGCTGCGTCCCGCCAACAGTGCATTTGCGCGAAAGCAAAGTGAGCATATACAAGCTTGCTTGTAAATATGCGAACGCGCACGCGAACCTGATAGCGAGGTACGAGCATATCAGGTTACGAGAAATACAATCCTCCCCTTGTTTCACTCTGTTTTTGCGGGATTTACCCATGTAATAATTCGTTGATGATTCTATTGTCCTCTATTGTCTTATATTGTCTTCTGTTCTTTACTGATCTCTGCCGGTGCCGAAAGCTCTCCAGCGGTGATCCTACCATTTATTACTTTTCTACTTTATGCTTTATACTTAATAACTTTTCTTAGCATCTCGCTCTATATTTCTCAGCTTGCTTATAATGTTTATTAGGGCAATTAAAAAGGAGAGATGCTCTGTTAAGTATTACTGCATCTCTCCCTATATATCGATATTAATATTGCTTTCTTTTATCAGCTGAGCGTTACTGCTACGATCATGACAAGACACATCAGCGTGTACAGGATCGTTCCTGCGTTTAGGATATAGCCCGATTTCTTTTCCAACGGTATTCCGCGTACCAGGGTGATTTTTTTCCAATTCAAAAAGAATAATACAATACCGACTGTGATTGCGGAAAATACCCACAGAGCGATGAGTGCGGTAACCATCAGGTTCTTGGTCGTCGCCAGCGGAGTCATCGCCGCTCCGATAAAATTAATCATGCAATGCAGTAAAATGCTGTAGCGAACCGTATTGGTACGGATTGTAACATAGGCGAAGATAAAGCCCAGCGCAGCAGCATAGAAAAACTGCGAGAGGTTCATATGGAATAAGCCAAATGCAAGTCCTGTCATCAATATGGCAGGTACATCTCCGTATCTGCGGAGCTTATCCAGAAGCAGCTTTCTGAAAATCAACTCTTCTGCAATTGGTGCCGCAATGGAAGCATAAATTAAGGTAAGTATAAAATTGCTGTCATTAAATACCTCTGCCAGAGGATTCATATCCATAAAATTCTCACCCTTGGCCAGTGAGATTAAAAAGGTGATAAAGATACTGAAATAATTGGTAATATACATTACAGCTGCACAGATGAAGAATATCATGAAAAAGGTAGAGGGTTTCAGCTTTACCACTTGGCCCTTCGGTGAATTCGGTATTCTTCTGGTCATAAAGAAAAACAAGGGCAATCCGACTCCGATGACCGTCAATGCAGTCAATGCCCAAATATACCAGTCCGTATCCAATATCGCCGGCTGAAATTCACTAAGCAATCCTTCTACTACTGCCTGTACGGCTACGATTGCTATTCCCATGATGAACAGTGCGAAGGCACTCTGACTGATGATCTTCTTTGTCTGTACCGGCTGTGGCTGGTTCTCCCAACCCATATCCGGCTGATACCTTGGCATATCCTGCTGGTACATCATCTGCGGCTGATAGCCGTTCTGTCCGTTCTCTTGCTGTTCCATAGTTCCCCCTTATCCTGTCACCGATTTCTTGTGACTCCTATTCTGACTCTTTAATGTTGTAACCCATATTTCAACAGCTCTATTGCATCTTCCCACCGTCCTGTCGAACTGGAATCCATAATGACGCAGACCGCTGACTGATCACCGTCTCTGGCTGCCGCAATCAGGCATCTGCCGGCCATCGAACTGGTTCCGGTCTTAAGTCCGATTGCATGGGAAAAATACTGCCCGCTGTATTTTTTTACTAATTTATTTGTATTCGTCCAAGTTACATCCTCCCCGCTCGGAAAGATGTTTCTGGAGCTGCCCTGACTGCTGACTGCCGTAATTGTATCATTTGCCGCTGCAGCCATACCGATCAGTCCCATATCATAAGCAGTGGTATATTGCCCGACTGCATCATAGCCATCCGGTGTCTTAAAGCAGGAATTCTTCACCCCAAGGTTTTCGGCCTTTTTGTTCATCAGACGTGCAAATTCCGTAACTGCTTCCTCTCGGCTTGCTTCCGTTTCACGGAGGGACTTCCGTCCCACATGAGCAGCTATGGCATAAGCCGCATCATTACCGGAGGGAAGGAGCATTGCCGCGAGCAGATTACGTACGGTTAAGACTTCTCCTTCTTTCAGATACGCTCTTGTAGAATCCGATGCGATCATCTTAATCTCGTCACCGATTGTAACTTCTTCGTCCTCTGCGCACCATTCCAAAGCGACCAGCGCGGTCAGAAGCTTGGCTGTACTGGCCGGAAACATGGCCTGAACAGCATTCTTATAATAAAGAACTTCCTTCGTATCTGCATCAAATAAGATTGCCGCAGTGGCATCCACACCGATATCCGGGTTGGATATGTCGAGCTTATCTTCGAGCTGGCTGTCCACGACCATTGCCGGGATAAAAGCCTGATAATCCACGGACTTACTATCACAGATCAGCTCCGGAGCGCTGGCTTCTACCGATGTACTATAGGTTTCTGAGGAATCTGAGTTGGCTGTATCGGAACCTTTTTCGGAAGTAGGATTCGTCTCGGTTACTGCTTCGGTTGGATTCTCTTGTTCGCTCACTTCTGCAGAAACTGCATTTGCGGCTGCAATAGTGGGCATCGCATCCTTCGTATTCTTATCGGCATTACCTGCATCACCGGCCGCCAAACTCTCCTGATCAGCCGAACCGGCTTTCTCCGGGGAAGGTGATGTCTTATCCTTAGTAGTTGATACCTGGCCTGACTGTATGTTATTGCTGCTGTCCTGCCCTATCAGATAGGTAGTAGCCGCAAACAGAGCGGCTGTAATCAAGCAGGCAGATAAAATCAGTCCCAGCAAGCTCTTCTTGTTCATTGCATTCTCCTTAGGCACAATATGTTAATATATAAGCTTTCAGTCAAATGGGGACGTTACTATTGGCAATATTAACGTCCCCATTACTATTCTTTCTTATTTTAATATTTGTATTCGAAGAATGCAACTATTTTTGGTAATTCTAATAAATATCTATGTTGACATCACCGACTCCGCCGTCAACCTCAATCGAATTGGCAGCCGGACGGTTACGGTATTCATTCTCTCTTACTTTATCTCCGTTGACTCGGATATTACCTACACCGGAGTCGATATTCAGATCATAATCTCCGATATTACCGGTCAGATTCAAATCTACAGAACCGACACCGCATTCGAATTTATTATCACCATGCATGACACCACTGATGTTTACGCTACCGACGCCGCAGTTAAAATCAGCATCGTTAAAGGTAACATCATTAAAGTTCACAGAACCGACGCCGCCTTCCATCTTCACCTTGTTGGCGACTATGCTGCTCCCTTTGATATTGCCTGCCCCTGCGGAAAGATACAGATAATCCGTATTCAGGCTATCAATGCTTACGGATCCGGCCCCGGATTCTATTTTAACTTCTTCTGCCAAAAAATTCGCGGGAACATAAACCGTAATTTTGGAATTCGGATTATTGATTCCGTTGAAATGAAATCCGAAGAAGCGAAAACCGGATTCGTTATCCGTAACACAAAGCTCACCGTTACTTTTCACTTCAGCTTCAAAGCCGTCCAACACGTTCTCTGCCTCTACACGGAATGTATCGCCGGTCTTGATCCTTAACTCTCCGGTGCTGTTATCAATATTAAGACTCTTCACATCACTGAAGCTTTCATCGAAATCGACGGTATCCCAGTCCTCCTCTGAGAAGACATGTTTGTCAGTGAAGTGCGTTCTTGTAATAGTACGGCCGCTGGAGAAGGATACGATACCGAATACTAAATTCACTACTGCTGATATAATTCCGATTGCCAGAATGACTGCTAATGCAATTGCACAATATTTAATTACTCTTTGCAAACTGTTCATTTAATATCAATCCCTCCAAACATGCAGGTGGAATTTAGGTAAACCGTAGGTGCTGTAGGATCCGCAGGTTGGATGTGCTTATTGCTGACCCCTCCGAATACCGGTACGTTATTTACCTTAACCTTAACACCCTGGGGCAGAAAGATATCAATTCCGCCAAATACCGCTGAGGCATTGATTTCACAGTCACCGGTGATTACTGCATCCCTAAGATCCAGGACGATTGCTCCGAATACCGCACTGAGGCTCGTGCTGTAGAACTGATCCGTAACATGTATATGATTACTGGAGAATACTGCACTGTAATCCGATTTCGCAGAACCGGAAAAGCTTTGTCCCTGTGCTCCTCCGTTCATATTGAAGTTCTCGTCAAAGTGGACTCTTTTACGGAAAGCACCCTGAAACATAATTCTGATACCGATAAAAATGAGTATAGCCGGTACAATCAGCTCCCAGATACTAAATCTTAGGTCAATCTGATAGTTCATCAACAACAATACACCGATGATAAAGCCCAAGGTCGAACCCGTTCCGAAACCGGTCTGAATCATGCTGATAAAGCAGGGTACGATGATAAACAGGGTCCACCAACCGTCAAAGAAAAAGTGAAAATCCCAGAGGTCCATAATGTTTCCGGCAAAACCTACGCCGACAACGATAAAGAATAACCCCCATAAAACATTTGATAATTTGTTTCTCATAGATATTCCTCCCACGATAATTTTTGTTAATATAACAAAACGTTTTTGACACTTTTGTTATATTTTCGATTGTATGACAAAAGGTCAGGTCACCTTCGGTGACCTGATATACTTGCATAAAAAAGCTCTCGGAAAATTTATTTTCCAGAGGCTTTCTTATGCAAGTGATCCGGCTGCATTATCAGCCGGACTTTTGTCCGCCTAATCTAAGTTATAATTGAGTATGAAATCTGGTGCATCATACCATTTCCGGATTTATTTGCATCCATCATACTTCATATAACGAGTTACCGCAACAGAAAACTTCAATCTTTAATCAATTTAATTGTATTTTAACAATCCTTTTATTTCATGTATTCCGATGTATAATAATACTTCAGCGTATCTGAAGTATATACACCGTAGGTCCTGTTTACACGGATAAAGGTCTCCCCCGCATACTTCAGATAGTTCTTGAGCATTAAGCTGATTTCATCAGCATTTACTTCATTATAGGTAATGGCGTATTCACTTCCGGTACCATTATTCTTCCAGGGCATCAGCTGAATCGGCCTGGGAACATTGGTAAAGTAATTCCCTGTTATCACAGGATGGATCACACCGCTTGCCAGAACTGCACGCTCAGTACCCTGCCCCATATTCACGTTCGTAATGTGGTTTCCCATAATGACCGGGTTCTTCCAGTTTAGGATTCGGATGGCGTCTGAGCTGGTATTCTCAATATTATTATTCAATATCCTGATATTCTCGTGATATTTATCCTCGGAATACTTATGAGTACCGACTGCCCGCTCCAGATTTCGAAAGCTGTTTTTCTGAATGACGACATCTAAATCCGGGGTACAGTCATAGCTGGTCCAGGTCGCATGGAAGCCTCCGGTCTTACTATCAGGTGTATCAATATTAATTGCTTCCTTGATTCCGGACTCGGATGCCTTATGATCTTCAAAGCTGTTATTTTCGATCAGGATATTCCGGGAGGCGTCCAATTCTATAAAATGACCGCCGTACATATTACGGAACCGGATCCCTTTCACGGTTACCTCAGTATTATGTCCGAACATGATTCCAATCGCACCGTCGACATAATTCAAATCTATGGCAGCACTGCCCTCACCGATGAACTTGATATCCGTCTCACCGCCGTATCCCGAATAAGCACCGGCAACTGCTGCCTTGGACGGCGCCGCAAGATGGAACATGGCTTTGGAGCTCTCAATCTGTGTCGTACCTGTCTGCTCCTTCTTACGGAGCACTGCTCCGTCCTTTAGATTGATGGTTACATGGGACGGTACATGAAGTGCATTCGTTATATCATAGGTACCGGAGGTCAGGATCAGGGTTCCTCCACCTGTCTTCTCCAATTGTTCTAAATAGGAACGCAGCACATAATACATCCTCGTATCCGGTGTATAGGTACTGAAATTACTGTATTTATTCTGAAAAGGTTCCGAGGTCGGTGATAGAGTGAAAGAATTCAATGAGGCATTGACAATCTCCCATTTCTCCGTATCCTGTGTAAATTCATTATAGGTTTTGTTATAGCGGATGAAGTATTCATCCATATCTGCAAGCGTATTGGAAAGGATCGCAGCCTTATTCTCTTCGCTGATGCTGTTATAGGTTATCGCATATCCGGCTCCGCTGTTCGTATTCTTCCAGGGTAAAATCTGTATCGCACGATCCACATCGTTAAAAGTATTCCTGGTTATTGTCGGATTCTTGGCACCGCTGACATAGACTCCCTTCAGACTGTCTTTCGTACTTCTGATTCCGGAAAAACGGTTACTGCTGATTGTACTGTCCTCCCAATTCAGCATACGGATACCGCAGGAAGTCATGGATGTAATCACATTATCCTGGATGCAGATCCGACAGTGATACTTACCCTCGGTATATTTGAAGCTGCCGACCGCCCTCTCCAGCTTCGTGAATTCATTGTTCTTTATCGTAATATCCTTACATATGGTACGATCTGCCTTACTCCAGGAGTAAAGGAAGGTTCCGGTGGTTGTATCGGGTGTCTCTATCGCGATCGCTTCCTTACTGCCGGTAGAGGAAGCCTTATGATCAGAAAAGCGGTTATCCTGGATCGTAACTCTTCTGGATGCTCCGATTTTGATAAAGCTGCCATTATTCATTCTCTGAAAGCTGATCCCCCGGATGATAATGTCCGAATTATGTCCGATTACTATTCCGGTGGCGTCTTTACTATAATTTAAGTCTATGCTTGCCGAGCCCTCGCCCTGTATCGTAATCCCATGCTCTCCCTGATACCCTGCCGCAGCTGATGTTCTGCCGGCTTTGCCCGGTGCAATCAGCTGGAGCATAACTGAGGTAGGGGCAAGCGCTTTTGTTCCCGTATCATTACTTTTCACCAGCTTGACGCCATCCTTTAGGATCAGGGTGATTCCGGAGGAAATGTTCAGTGTATTGGTAATCTGATAGGTCCCTTCCGAGAGGACAAGCTTTCCTCCTCCCTGCTTTTCCAGCAGCTCTAAGTAGGAACGAAGCATGTAGTACTGTCTGGTTTTAGAATTATAGGTTGAAGAGGACTGATACTTCTTCTGATACGGAGTACTGCCGGGTTTGACAGTATACGTATTTCCTGCTGCCTCTTCTGCCTTGGCATACGATACAGGCGAAAAAAGCCCGCATAACAATACAGAGATGAGGAATATATAAATTCCTGTCACCCCTGTTCTGATCCATCTTTGTCCTGTCCTTCTCATCTGCTGTACCTCCGTTCGTATCACTCAGTATGCTAATCGGCATACAATTGTACTAAATGAGTCTTTAGAATGTTCCTTCGTTTTAACTTTATCATGACATCTTGTCAAAGAAGAGTCATTTTTATTAATTCTATGTACCTTGATTACTTGCTCTCAGCTGATCAAATACATTATAAATGTCGAGAATTCCGTATCCCCAATCCCTGTTCGGATAGACCAGATTTTCGCTCCGATCAGCACCGCGGATTAGAAATTTCTTGGCCTCCACCGTGTCAATTCCCGGATAATTATTTCTAACGATTGCCCATTCCAAAAGAATTGCTGTCACCCCTGCCGTATGAGCAGCCGCGGCTCCTGTCCCGGTATAGGTCGTATATCCGTGGTTCAGAGAAGGACATTGTATATTAACTCCGGGAGCCGCAAAATCCGGTTTGATGGCTCCTGTCCTTGTATAACCCCTTCCGGCCTGTTGATACAGATTATTCCCGGGAGCCGGATTGTAGGCTGTTACCGTAATCGGGATCTGAGCATTTCCCGGGGAAGTAATCGTTGTATAATTATTGGGTTGAACAAAATACGTATTATTTCCTATAAAACCATTCATCGGCAGCCAGATATGAAAGGATCCCTGCAGATTGCCTCTTGTATAGACCTGAAAGCGCCAGATCCCCGGAGACGGAGTTTTAAATCTCATTACAATCACCTGGTCCCCTGTAGAGGACTCGATAATTTCATAATCTACATTGATAACCGTCCTGTCGAAGATAAAGCTGATAACCCTGCTAACCTGCAGTCCTTCCGCTATCCTGGGAATATATTCTCCCGAGGGCGACAATATATCGATGGAATAGGTATTCGGAGCAGTTCCCCATAGCTCCATCGAAAATCCTGCTTCATTCTCCCCCACATTCATTTCCACTGTTACAGTTCCGTCATTGGCACCAATTGTACTAAAAAAGTGTCTGCGGGCGTTGCCCTCATTTCCTGCGGAGATTACAACTGCGATACCCGGAAAATTGCCTCCTACCGAAAGAAGATTGGACAGGGCCCCCTTGCCATCATGAGAGCCCATGGAGGAACCCAGTCCGATACAGATCACCGCCGGCCGATTCAATCTCCGGGCTACTTCAATAACATATTGAGTCGCCCACATGATATCATTTTCCTGATATGCGGCCACATTCGGCGGAATAAAGTAGAAATCCTTTAGATTTTGCTTTGCAGGTTTCAGTTTAACAACAACCAGTTCTGATCCGGGTACCACACCGCTGAAATCATTGGCCTCATCTGCAGAACCTGCTGCTATTCCGGCCAGTGCTGTCCCATGACCATTTTCATCCGTACTTGGTACCACCTCTAAGGGATTACTGCTCTGTAATGCCGTATTGATCGTATCACTCGAATATTCCGTACCGTATAGGGTGCTTGCAGGGAACTGTGCGCTTTCAATCGTCTGATCCCACAAGGACGCTATCCTGGTGGTGCCGTCCGCATTACGAAAGGCCGGATGGGTATAGTCAATCCCCGTATCGATGATTCCGATCAGAACCCCTTCTCCCAGCAACTGAAATACAGGAATCCGCCGAAGTCGGATTACACCGGAGGCTTCCAGGCTTTCCTGACTGGTAAGCCCATATATGGCAGGGATCACAGAATACCCATATTGGGAGATTACTCTGCCTGACAGCAGACTGGCAGGAACATATGCAACCGCGTTACTTCCGTTCATGATTTGTACCATGCCCTGCGGGAAAAGGCTAAATACTCTTTGGTCCTGATTGTAAGGCACCATAAAATCCGCATAATCGTTACTTGTAATCCGTTGTCTGTCCGACTCAGTCAGCATCCCGTACACCTCCTATCCTCCCTCACTTGTCCGAAGGGAATCATAGATATTATATACATCCAGTATTCCATATCCCCAGTCTCTGTTCGGATATTGGATGTTAAGCTCTCGCCTGGCCCCCCGAATCATAAATACTTTTAGATCCAGCGTATTGACATTCGGCCTGTTGCCTCTCACCGCAGCCCATTCCAGTAACATTGCAACAACACCTGCCGTATGTGCCGCGCTGGGGCTGGTACCAGTGACCTCCGTAAAGCCCTGCTCCTTCGTCGGAGCCAGGATATTGACTCCCGGAGCAGCGATCTCCGGCTTGATATCCCCGGTTCTGGTATATCCTCTGCTGGCATTGAGGTATAAACTGTCATCGGCGATATTATATGCCGTAGTTGTAATCGGTATCGTTGCATTGCCGGGAGACAATACCGTAGTATACGGATCGGAACGAATATAATAGGTATTATTGGAGATAAAGCCTTCCATCGGCAGCCAGGAATGGAACTGCGTCGCCAATGGTCCTCCTCCGTAAATATTAAAGCGCCATATACCGGTTGCAGGATTTGAAAACCTGAGCAGAATTAGTTGATCCCCACTCTGGGATTCAATCAATTGATAGTCGAGAACAATCCTTGTCGGTTCGAAGATAAATGTAATATCCCGGGTCTCATCCAGTCTCGCTGCAATCCTCGGGACGGTCTCACCGGAGGGGGTCTGGATATCGATGGAAAAACTCCCGGGAGAGGACCCCCAGATTTCCATTGAGAAACCAGGTTCATTTTCACCGACAAACAATTCCATAGTATCAAACCCAACAGCCGGATCGATCGTACCAAAGAAATGTCTTCTGGCATTGCCTTCATTTCCGGCTGCCACTACAACTCCAAACTGAATATGCTGTGCCTGCAAAGACAGATAACTGCTCAGTGTTCCTCTTCCGTCATGAGCACCCTGCGAGGTCCCAAAGGCTATACACACGACTATAGGACGGTTCAAATGATTAGCAACTCTATTGACATAATCAACGGCGAAGATGATATCATTCTCCTGATAGGCCGGAACATCCAGAGGGATACGGAAGAATTCTCTTAAATACTGTTTTGCCGGCTTCAGCTTGACAACAACAAGCTCCGCATCCGGAACTACTCCGGAGAAGCCGCTTTCCTGCACCTCATTTCCAGCTGCTATACCGGCAACCATGGTTCCATGCCCTACTTCATCTGTTGTCGGCACGATGCTTCGGGGATTTTCGCTGGCTAAAGCCTGGTTGATCTGTTCTCTGGTATATTCCGTTCCATAATAGGTTCCCTCCGGAAATTGATCACTGAACACTGTCTGATCCCAGATTGACACGATCTTTGTTGTATTATCAGCATTACGGAAAATCGGATTAGTGTAATCAATGCCTGAATCAATCACCGCAACCAAAACACCCTGACCACGGAGGTTAAAGTTCGGAATATTACGGAGTCTTATTATACCGGAAGCTTCCAGACTTGCTTCACTGATTAAACCGAATAAGGATGGCATGACCGCATAGCCCAGAGTGGATATGGTGGTATCTGTAATCTGACTGACCGGAACATGCACCACTGCATAAAAAAAATTAATAATATGGACCGAGGCATTTTGAAAACGATTTAGTACATTCATGTCGCCGCTGTAAGTTACCAGCAGATCGGCATAATCGTTGCTGATGATCCTTTGCCGTTCCTCCTCCGTCATACGGCTCCCCCCTATGAACACTCTTTACACTATTATATAAATAATAATTAAAATATATTATCATAGAATAACAAAAAGGAAGTAACGTAAGCGGATACTCCGGTCCTCAGACCATCAAGCCGTTCGTTACTTCCTTCTCTATAGAAAGTCGATTTATACCAAAGAGTTATGCCAACTTGGATTTAGCAACCTCAGCCAGTGCTGTAAAGCCCTGAGCATCGTTGATCGCCATATCCGCAAGCATCTTTCTGTTGATGTCAACATTAGCTACTTTTAAACCATGCATTAACTTGCTGTAGGATAAGCCGTTCATTCTAGCTGCTGCATTAATTCTTGCAATCCATAACTGTCTGAACTGTCTCTTTCTTTCTTTTCTGCCTGCAAAAGAGGATGTTAATGCTCTCATAACAGACTGCTTTGCTACTCTATACTGTTTGGATCTGGCACCTCTAAAACCCTTAGCCAGCTTTAATACTTTATTATGTCTTTTCTTAGCGTTTAATCCGCCCTTCACTCTTGCCATGTTCTATTCCTCCTTATCACCAATCTTAAAGATATGGTAAGATTTTCTTCATGTTTTTGATATTAGTTGAATCCGTCATAGTTCCTTTTCTCAGATTCCTCTTTCTTTTTGCGGAT
>JAEZLY010000048.1 GCA_023414985.1 Bacillota bacterium
GTATTATGGTAGGCAATGATGTAACGGAGGACATGTGTGCCGCAAAGCTTGGTATGGATACCTTTTTATTGAAGGATTGTCTGATCTGTCCTGAGGGAGAGGATATCTCCGGACTTGCTCAGGGAGGCTTCGAGGAGTTGCTGGCATTGATTACGGAACTCCCGAAGCTGAATTAATTGATTTCAAAAACGCTTGATAAGCAGAAACGGAAGCATGGCTGTCCAGATCAAATGAGTGAAATTAACAAAGCCGTAAATGGTCAGGGAGATATTGACGGCTACATTGGAAGCCTTTCGCTGGTCTTCCTCCGCCTCAAGATGCTGTCGGTACATATAGTACAAGAGGAAGGCAGGCAATACAATTTTGAGCAGCAGACTGATTGCAGGATTCTTTACCATACCTGCCATTAGGAGATTTACTTCCGTAAAATATCCTGTTTGTAGCAGCAGTAGGGTAAACAGGATGTCGCTTACATTCAATGCATATAATAGAATGAGTTTTTTTCTCATGATTTCTATGCTGTTATCTTTGATAAAAGTAATCATAAATACACCTCCTGGTCAGCAGTATTGCCACTTTCCGCTTTGCTAATCAGAGGTGTATATTTTTATTCTGATACTTTATTCTTTGCAGTAACCGGAAGAAGAGGTATAATAAGAATAGCCATTTTTGCCGAAAATAATGATATACTCAGATAAAGTTCTTTTACCAGACAGAGAGGTGCTGCATGGATAAAAAGAAAAAAGAGAGCCAAACAAAGAAAAGTTCAGCCGGTACTCATCGGGATATGAAGAAGGAATTCAATCTCCCGGCTACCTATGAGAATTTTTTTACCCTGAATCTGGATCTGTTATTTCTCGGAGATAAATCCGGTAAGCTGATCAGGATGAGTAAGGAGTGGGAAAATGTACTCGGGTATGCCATAGAAGAATTAGAAAACACCCCGATTCTTGACTACATTCCTCCGGAGGATATCTCCAGAGTAGCCGATTTGATTGAGCACATAGACGATACGGCCGGAATATTTCACCTTACTGTACGCTTTTGTGCTAAGGATGGCAGACATCATTACATAGAGCTGAAGGGTCAGGTTCAGGGAGAGTATGTCTATTGCGCAGCCAGAGATATCACAGAACGGATTGAACTTGCGCAGTCACTGAAGAGGAATAACACACTACTGCAGACGATTATGGATCATGCACCGGTCAGCATTTATATTAATTATCCGGGAGAAGAACCGGATTTTTATAATAAGTATATGCGGGAGAATTTTGCAATGACCGAAGAAGAAACCCTGCTGGTTGGGTTGACCGATGAGGATGTCCTGCAAAAAGGCTTCCAGGGAAGCTATGAAGAAGAAATCACCTTCAAGGATGGGAAAAAGCACATTATAGAAACCGTAAAGACAAGATTATACAAGGAGGATGGGAGTATCCTCGGTACACTCGGCATTGGTTTGGATATCACGAAAAGAAAAGAGGATGAAGAAGCTCTTCGGATGAGTGAAACCAAGCATCAGTTTTTAAGCTATCATGATCAGATGACTGGGCTGTATAACCGCCGTTATTACGAAGAAGAGCTGAAGACAATCAATACAGAAGGCAATTATCCAATTACACTGGTTATGGCGGATGTGAATGGTCTAAAGCTGACCAACGATGCCTTTGGACATGCCTTTGGAGACAGGATGCTGGTCACATTTGCTGATATTTTGAAAAAGGAATGCCGGTCCGGTGATGTGATAGCACGAATCGGAGGAGATGAATTCGTACTTCTTCTGCCCAGAACGAATACGGTACAAGCAGAGAAAATTGTGAATCGAATCCAGAAGATACTTATTGATACTGTGGTAGATAAGGTGAAGCTTTCGGTTTCCTTCGGTTGGCAGACAAAATATGCGCAAAGTGAGGAATTTGATGATATCTATAAACAGGCTGAGGACGCCATGTACCGCCGAAAGATGCTGGAGGGCAGAAGCTATAAAAGTGAGACAATAAAACTGATTACCAAGAGCCTTTACGAAAAGTTTAAAGGAGAACAGCTGCACTGTGAAAGAGTCAGTAGTTTGTGCAAACAGCTGGGAGCCGCCCTCGGTATGGATTCAGATGATATCAAGGAGCTTGGGCTTGCCGGTCTGCTGCATGACATTGGAAAAATCGGTATTAATACGGATATCCTGAATAAAGCAGAGAGGCTCAAGGAAGAGGAATGGCAGGAAATCAGGAGACATCCGGAGATCGGATATCACATCCTGCGTTCTGTCAATGAATTCGCCGAGTTAGCGGAATATGTCCTGGCACATCATGAACGGATGGATGGCAAGGGATATCCGGTTGGGTTAAAAGGAGCTGATATTCCTCAGAAAGCAAGGATACTCCATATTGCAGAAGCTTATGAGGTCATGACAGGGGAGCATCCGTATCGGAAAAAAATAAGTCAGAAGGAAGCAATTCTTGAGCTGGAGAAGAATTCAGGCACAGAATTTGACCCTGAAATTGTGAAATGTTTTATTGAAAAGGTAATAAAATAAGAATAGTAAGAAAGAAAATAAATTTGGACGGAGGAAAGGAATGTTTGAAGAAAAGCGATTTGCTGTCTTGATTGATGCCGACAATGTGTCAGCAAAATATATTAAATATATACTGGATGAAATCTCTAATTATGGAGTTGCCACCTATAAAAGGATCTACGGGGATTGGACGAAACCCTCCTCCGGATCCTGGAAGGATGTTTTACTCGAGAATTCGGTAACACCGGTTCAGCAATATGGCTACACCGTAGGAAAGAATGCTACGGATTCGGCTATGATCATAGACGCAATGGATATTCTTTATTCCGGTAACGTGGAAGGCTTCTGCATTGTCTCCAGTGACAGCGATTTTACTAAGCTGGCATCCAGGCTTCGAGAGTCAGGAATGCTTGTGGTCGGTATGGGGGAGAGGAAGACACCAAAGCCCTTTATTGCAGCCTGTAACCAGTTTAAATATCTCGATGTATTGGCAGAAGCTGAAAAGAAAAGCATGGAGTTTGAGGTTAAACCCGAGGAAATAAAGACAAAGGAAGAGAGCAAGAGTATTGCAGAGATCAAGAAGGAAAATATGGATCTGGAAATCATCAAAACAGCCATTCTGAAGATGATGAATGAAGTGGATGAAGCAGACCAGAGGATGAATATGGGTGAGCTCGGAAGCAGACTGGTCAAACGATATCCTGATTTTGATGTCCGTAATTACGGAGATACAAAGCTGTCCAAGTTCTTAAGAAAATTTGATTTTCTGGAGATCAAGTCCGACGGAAAAGGAGGAAGCTCCATGTGGGTCACCTTGAAAGCGGATAAGGAGAATAAGCCCACCCTGAAAGCACAGGAGGGGAAGACAGTGACGAAGCGGAAGCGTACCTATAAGAAGAAAAAAGCAGAGTAACGCGGGAGACCCGATGAAACAGATTATCATTGACAGCATCCCTGTCACCATAGAAAGAAAACGAATTAAAAACATGTATCTAAGAATACTCCCGCCTGACGGCAGAGTAGCAGTCTCGGCCCCTGTTCGGATGAATGAGGAGGAAATCGAACGCTTTATACGGTCAAAGCTTTCCTGGATTCTGCTTCAGCAAAGAAAGCTGGAGAACCGCCATACGCATCAGGAGTTGAACTATGAGACCGGTGAGGAGATCTATATCTGGGGAATACCGTATCGACTGATTGTAAAAGAGACAACGGGCAGAGGAAAGCTCGAGGTAATCCAAGATGAGGTTATTCTAACGATAAAACCCCAAAGTACCAGGGAGCAGCGTGAAAAATTGCTGCACACCTGGTATAAGAAGGCTTTGGAGCAGGAGATTCCTTTCCTGCTGGCCAGGTGGGAGAAAAAAATCGGTGTCAGAGCCTCATCCGTCAGTATCCGTGATATGAAGACCCGCTGGGGCACCTGCCATATACAGAAGCAGGCAGTCTGTCTTAATCTGCAGCTGGCGAAAAAGCCTCCGGAATGTCTGGAATATGTCATGGTCCATGAACTGGTACACCTGCTGGAAAAGAGCCATAACGCTGTATTTAAGGGATATATGGATCAGTTTCTTCCGAACTGGAGGTCAATTAAAAGAAAGCTGAACGGTTCGGTAGCTTAAGGAAAGTTTTCTAGAGATATTTGTCGGATAAATTATACTGTGCGAGCTCTTTCATTTTTTCCTTGATCTGATACATCATGGCATCAGCACGATTTACCGTATCATAAATAGATTGGTCAAGCTTCTTATCATAGGTTGCATAACCGATAGAGACATCAACCTTATAAGGGCTTTCTGCGTTAACCCTGTCACATTCCAAAGTAAAGGCTGCCAGACTATATTCAATATCCTTTTTGGACAGATCATATTCGATGCAAAGGAATTCATCGCCGCCGATCCGATAGACTCTGTGCCCGAATACCTTCATCAGACATTGGCTGCACAGGATGACCACCTCGTCTCCGGCATGATGACCGAAGGTATCATTGATTTCCTTCATATTGTTCATATCGGCCATAAAAATGGTGATATTCTTGTTTAAATCTATATTTTCCATATCACGCATATATTTACTGCGACTTCGACAATTGGTCAGGGGATCCCTGGTTGCCAGAAGCTTATAACGGGAGGCTGTTTCGCTCAGTTTAATCACATCAATGGCTTTTTTCACTGCATCTGCGGTAAGGGTGAACAGAAATAGATAAAGACCGGTTTGGAAAAAGAAACCATTACCGGGTATGAACTGAAGCTCGTAATTAATAAATTCCAAAGCACTGAAAATAAAAAGAATTGTCACGGCATAGGTGATGATTCTTAATTTTTTTACTTTATTATGATACAATTCAAGCCAAAGTGTTATCATGGTTACTGCAAAGACTGTGAATAGTACAATCTGGTATAATCCCAGAGTATCATGAAAATCAGCCAGGTTGAAAATTTGCAGCAGGAAGAAAATAACATCACAGGCAAGTATCATATTGACCAAGGCATGGTTGATCCTTCTGTAATGGTAGCCTTCCAGCTCGCTGACATGGAACAGCAGGGGGAGGGGGAAGGTAAGCAGGGATAGATAGCAAAGAGCTGAAATAATCATCTGATTGCTGATAAACAGCTGGGAAAGATTACTTTCCGTCAACAGCCAGATAGAGGACAGGAAAAAGAACCAGCCCAGGTAATAAATTGATTTACCGGTATCAATCAGCTTACGGACAATCAGATAAACCCCCATCATAATAAATCCAAGAACAAAGATCAGGATGGACAACAGGAAGCCAAAGCCATAGGTTTTTATATTATGAAGCAGGATGGAAGCCCTGGTTCCTATATGGATATCATTGATTTTTCCTACACTGCCGTTATACTTGGATTCAAATACCAGGGTAAGGGTCTTACCCCCGGATTGTTCCGGAAGATTAATAATATCCCAGATGGTGCCGGCGGGAAGGTTAAAAAGATGCTTTCGGTCGGAAGAGACTTTTCGGGAATAAATCGGAGTCTCATCAAGGTATACGGTCAGGCTTTGATTATCAGTAAGAATTCCAACCGCATTAAGATGCTTTATGGTGTCCGGCAGCTGTCGTAACAGTACCCCAGAATGGGAGCCCCGGGTGTCTATCGTAGCAGGAAGAGTGATCCAATTTTTAATTCCATCAGGGGTAATACAGGTCCAACCATCATTCAGATCGAGAAGAGCTTCATGAGTAAAATTGATACGTTTATGCTTTTGTAATCCTACACTGAGTACCAGTATCGCAGCCAAAGCCAGTATAATGTAGAACAAGATGAGAGTGGATTTTGTACGGCTCGATTTCATGAAACATTCCTCCTTCTGGAAGATTTGACAATAGGATACAAAATGATAATGTGTATGATGATAGATAATATCATTATAGCATAGTTCTGCTGATATTGCATTATCTTGTCGAAAACAGGCATATTAATTTATTCGGCTTCTTATTAAACGCGCTCCGGAAACCAGGCCTTTACCAGCCTTGGTACGGAGCTTATTATTTCTTCTTCAGAAATCATTGCATAGCCGAGTATGATGGCCGGGTGCTCAGGCAGAAAGGCTTTATCATAATAATAGTTCGAACTGCCGTAAACTTTAATGCCCTGTTCCAGAGCACAGGAGATCAACTCTTTCTCTGTCATAGCATTACCAACCTCTACCATAAGATGCAGACCTGCATCAGCTCCGATGATTTTTACGGGACACCTGCTCTTTAAGAGAGCTTCCGTCAACACCTCTCGTTTCCTTCGATAAATATTCCGCATCTTATTCAGATGTCTTTCAAAATAGCCTTCTTCCATAAACCGACACAGAACCTTTTGCTCAAAGACCGGAACAGGACAGAGAAGATAGGAAAGATTTTTATGATATCGTTCCATCAGATGGTTCGGCAGTACCATATAGCTGACTCTTAGGGTAGGAGACAGGGATTTCGACAGACTTCCCATGTAAATGACCTTTTCATTGGAATCCAGACCCTGCAGAGCCGGAATCGGTTTGCCACTGTATTTGAATTCACTGTCATAATCATCCTCGATCAGATAACGACCCGGGATCTGATTGGCCCAGTTCAGAAGCTGAATTCTCCGGTTAATCGGCATAATCTGCCCGGATGGAAATTGATGGGCAGGGGTGATGCACAGAATATTGGCATTACAACGTTGAATGTATTCCGGACTCATACCGCAGTCATCAATCTGGATGGCACAAAAGCTTGCCCTGTTGCCGGAAAACAGCTGATTCAGCTTTTCATACCCTGGATTTTCAATGCCATAGACAGCATCCTGATCGAAGAGCTGGATCAGTGTTTGGAACAGCATCTCTGTCCCGGAACTGATAATAACCTGACGCTCTGTGCAATTAACTCCTCTGGATTGATGGAGATAGGTTGCAATTGCGGTACGGAGACGGTGATATCCCAGCGAATCACCAGGGGTAAGAAGCTCAGAATCATATTCATTGATTATCTCCTTCATAAGACGGCGCCATACTGTAAAAGGAAAGGTCGGCATATCCACTCCGTGGAAGGAGTAGTCATAGGCAACAATCGGCTGATCAGCTGCAGACGCAGAGGGGGTGGCTGGGATCAGTACAAGATGCTGCAGCTGATCCAGGCGGCATACGAAAAACCCCTTTTTCTCCTGCGCTGTGACATAGCCTTCTTCAATCAGCTGGTCATAGGCAGCCTGAATGGTATTCAGACTAAGTCCAAGATAAGTGGCCAACTTACGCTTTGAGGGCAGTCTGGTATCACAGGGAATGGACCCCGTTTGGATTTCTTTTTTCAGAAAATGATAGAGTTGCTGATAAATCGGGATTTTACTTTCTGCAATAAGGTTTGGCATAATTAATTCCATATCCGACCTCCTGATAAACTGGTACCATTAATATTACTGTTTCTGATACTTTTGATGCATCCAGACTGGTATTATAATAAGGCATATTTTTAATAAATACAAGAAGAATCGGAAGGAGTAACAATACTATGAGTGAACGATATGAATTGAATAAGAATTTAGCACAGATGTTAAAGGGAGGAGTCATCATGGACGTAACGACACCGGAGCAGGCCAGGATTGCTCAAGAGGCCGGAGCCTGTGCCGTGATGGCATTGGAACGGATTCCTGCTGACATCCGTGCGGCCGGTGGGGTATCCAGAATGAGTGATCCGGGGATGATCAGAGGAATTCAGGAAGCAGTTACTATTCCTGTCATGGCAAAGGTAAGAATTGGGCACATCGCAGAGGCTCAGATTCTGGAAGCCATAGAAATTGATTATATCGATGAAAGTGAAGTATTATCTCCGGCAGATGATACATTTCATATTGATAAGACGAAGTTTCAGGTGCCCTTCGTCTGTGGCGCAAAGGATCTGGGAGAAGCCCTGAGACGTATCAGCGAAGGTGCCTCTATGATCAGAACAAAAGGGGAGCCTGGTACCGGGGACGTGGTACAGGCAGTAAGACACCTACGGTTGATCATGCAGCAGATCAGACAACTGGTAAATATGCGGGAGGATGAACTGTTCCAGGCAGCAAAGGAATTGAGGGTGCCTTATGAACTGG
>JAEZLY010000209.1 GCA_023414985.1 Bacillota bacterium
TTATTCTATAATAATATATAGAATAATGCTTTTTATTTTCATTATTATCCAGAGTATGTATGCTTAGCTCAGCTGGATAGAGCGTCTGGCTACGGACCAGAAGGTCGGGGGTTCGAATCCTCTAGCACACAGTAAGAAGTGCATTGTATACATAAGTATACGGTGCACATTTTTTTTGCTTATTTTCTTAATCAAATTTTAACACAGTGTTTATTTACGGAATAGCGGGCTTGTGCTAGAATGTAGCAAAGGAGGCAGTCACATTATATGGATAAAACAGAGTTTTTGAATATATTAAGAGAAGCATTAAATCAGGAAGTGAGTCCCTCGGTAATCGAGCAGAATATCAGATATTATGATCAATATATAAGCTCCCCTTCAAAAGAAGAGGAAGAACGTAAAATAGAGGAATTAGGAGACCCCAGATTGATTGCCAGGACAATCATTGAATCCGAAAAGGCAGCCAAGGAGAAGGGACGAAATTACAGTAACCAGAACAGCTACGGAGCTGACTATTCCACCCGACAAGATCAGGAGGAAGATCCGGATTGGGAGCAGAAATGGGAGCAGCAGAACGCCGGTTTTCAGCCTAGGGCATTCTTTACTAATTTGAAATGGTATCATAAACTGATTGCAATCATAGTTGTTTTGGTGATATTCATCATTATTGCATTTCTCGGAAGGCTGATGATTGGATTTGTATTTACTTTCGGTCCGATTCTGATCCTATTATTATTGCTCGGAAATCTATTCCGTCGTCGACGGTAGCATAGACATAAGTGAAACGACCGCCAGGGGGAGCCAGGCGGTCGTTTCGATGAGGGGAGTATAAATAATTAATAAGGGGTTATATAACGCGCTAGGGAGTTATCCCTAGCACTTTTTTATTATAATACATTAAATTTCAATATGCAATAAGTATCTTACCAAAATGAATTTTTCCAGCCAAATGAACAAATAAAAGGTATAGAAAGGCACTAATAATTTATAGTTATGCATAATAACGCACAAAATTGTTGGCTATTTTTCATACAATTTATTTTCGCCTAAGATAGAATAAAGGAGCAAAAACACCGAAAAACTGTTAAATATATACATTCAATTGTGAATATTTCATTTGAAAAAGAAGATAATAATCCTGTAATATCAATTCTGTTTTTTATAGGAGGCCATTATGAGTAATAACAATTCCAGAAACACAACAAGCAATGATGCAAGAAACGCAAATACAAGCAATTATACAACAGGAACAAGTCGTAATGTTACAACTGGTAGCAGATGTGAGAACTCATCAAGAAATGATGCCGGTTCTTCAAAAAATGATGTTGGTACTTCGAGAAATGACGCTGGTTCTTCCAGAAATACAACTTCACGTAATACAACAGGAACAAGTAGATTCAAAGATATGGAAGACATGGAAAATAATTATTAAAATAATGGAGGTCGGCTGCTCAGCTGACCTTTACATATGTCTTTTTATAATTTATTTAAATACATGAGCATACTTTTATTGTCTGAATATGATATAAGAGAGAAGATTATTATAAAAAAGGTGGTGTGAATGGGATGTCTTTTGAAACCATCCGCACTAATGATATAACAAAATACATCGGCAGGACTGATGTGGTTATTATTGATTTGAGAGATCAAAGCGAATACAATATAGGGCATATACCCGGTGCAATCAATATTCCTTATGAAGATCTTGAAAGCTATGCGGATCGATTACCGAGAAGTTTGTTGATTTTTTATTGCGATCGCGGAAACATCAGTCTGATGGCAGCCAGAGACCTGGCTAAATATAATTATCATATGAAAAGCCTGTATGGAGGGCTTCAGGCATATCATGGCAAATTGGAAAAAAGCATTTAGATTTCATTGACTCTTGTCACAAACAGCTTTACAATAACTTATACAAAGATCAGGATTTCTCGATAAATACACAGGAAAATGAAAAAGCGTAAATCGCTCGGAGGTATGAATGAAAAAATATGAATATGTTTCTCCCTGTCATTTCGGACTGGAGGCCGTACTAAAACGGGAACTGACAGACCTGGGAATAGAAATAACGAAGGTAGAGGATGGTAAGGTTTCCTTTTCCGGAGATGAAAGTACCTGTGCCAGGGCAAATGTGTTCCTTAGAACAACAGAACGTGTCTTACTAAAGGTTGGAGTCTTCCGGGCAGAAACCTTTGACGAATTATTTGAAAAAACAAAGCAGATTCCATGGGAAGAGTATCTTCCTCAGGATGCAAAGTTCTGGGTGGCGAAAGCAAATTCAGTAAACAGTAAATTATTCAGTCCGTCCGATATTCAATCTATTATGAAGAAAGCCATTGTAGAAAGAATGAAACTAAAATATAAGACGGATTGGTTCGAGGAAAACGGTGCTTCCTATCCGCTTAGAGTAACGATTTTAAAGGATGAGGTTACAGTTTGTATCGATACCTCCGGAGAGTCCCTGCATAAGAGAGGATACCGGAAGCTGACCAGTAAGGCTCCGATTACAGAGACCTTGGCTGCAGCCTTAATTATGCTTACTCCCTGGAACAAGGATCGTATCCTGGTGGATCCTTTTTGCGGCAGTGGGACGATACCCATCGAAGCAGCCTTGATTGGGGCAAATATGGCACCGGGTATGAACCGTAGCTTTTTGGCGGAAAGCTGGACTAATTTATTTCCGGGAAAGGTCTGGGAACAGGCGAAACAGGAAGCGAACGATCTGGTACGCAAGGATATTCAGATGACCATACAGGGTTACGATCTGGATGGAGAGATTGTCAAAGCAGCCAGGCAGAATGCGAGATGGGCAGGAGTGGATCAGTTCATTCATTTCCAGCAGAAACCAATGAAGGAATTGAGCAGTAATAAAAAATACGGCTTTATTATTACAAATCCTCCTTACGGTGAACGTCTCGAGGAGAAGAAGGAGCTGCCGGAGCTTTATAAGGAGATGGGTAAGGTATTCGGTGCATTGGATGCCTGGTCTTACTATATTATCACAGGCTATGAGGATGCTCAGAAATATATCGGCAGACAGGCAGATAAAAACAGAAAGATTTATAATGGCATGATGAAGACATACTTCTATCAATATATGGGTCCGAAGCCACCGAAGACTAAAACAGAAGGTAGGTCGGAATAAGAAAAGATGTTGTAAAGCAGAGAATAAGTTTACTGCTTTGCAACATCTTTTTATTGTCTGAATAGTTATGGTATAACCTCATATGTATATTGTGATTATTGTGTTAAATACGCTTTGAAATCCATTGCTGTATATCGGAATATACTTCTTCACTATTCAACTCATTCAAAAGCTCATGTCGGCATTCCGGATAAAGCTTTGAAGAGACATTAGAGAATCCGACTTTTTTCAACAGCGAAAGATACTTCTGTACATCCTTACCGTATCCTCCCACAGGATCCTTTTCACCGCTTATTATGTACAGAGGGAGTTCCGGTTTCGTAAGCTTTATCATGTTCTTCTTTATGGAATGCTGAGTCAGCTTTAATAGATCATGGTAAAAGGACGCTGTACAGGTGAAGCCGCAGTAGGGATCGTGCATATAAGCCCCGACGATCGGATTGCTCCTGGAGAGCCAATCAAAAGCTGTACGGGTGGATAAGGAGGTATATTTCTTCCCACCGAACATAAGATTACTTAAAAATGGAGAGATATGCTTCGGACCTTTAAAGTATTTTACGATGGATGCCAGGAACAACCCTGAATTGGTCAGTAGTTTTGAAGGAAATGGTGTGCCGCAGAGGATGACTCCATTATATTTTTCATAAGTCTGAATGACATTTCTTGCGATGATAGAACCCATACTGTGGCCAAAGAGAAAGAATTTTGAAGCCCTGTTATTCGCTTCAATATATTCGCTTATGGAGATTACGTCTTCCACAACCAGCTGATCGCCTTTTTCAAGACTGAAAAATCCTAATTCACTGAGCTTTTTGTCCGTACCGTGACCACGGTGGTCATAGGTGTAGACATCATAACCGCTATTTACCAGGTATTCCGCAAAGGCCTGATAGCGCTTCTGGTGCTCCGCCATACCATGTAAAATGAGAATACTGGCCTTTGGACGTTTTGGACAAACATAATGAGTCAGCTTAATTATGTATCCATCCTTTTGCTTAATCGTTGTGCAGCTTATGTCGCTCATTTTCCCATAATCTCCTTCTCTAGAGTTAAGAAAAAGCTACTATTTATTCTTTTTCATTATATCTATAATATTGGTAAAATGCAACAAGGAAGAAAGGCAAATCACCCCATAAATCTACAAAATTAGATAGCAATTCTAAAAAAAAGTTGTGAATATTAGAATATTATTATATAATCAATGTATTATAACAAATATAATAGCGAAACGTGTAAATTAAACCCAAGGGGGTTTCGTATGGATAAATTGTTGCTGAAGAAAGCCGCAGTTCAAAGCTTTGCACTTATGGTAGCAGTAGTTACCTCTTCTTTTGCTCTGCAGCAATACCAGGCCGTATCAATCTCAGCGAATGACGAAATACAAAAAAGCGATTTTTCTTCCTTTGATCAGGCAAGAATTAATATATTATCAGATGTCAGTATTCCGGTAAATCCCGAACAAGGTGCTGCTTCAGAAGCACCCTCCTTAGCTGCGAGCCTGACAGAGCTAGAGCTTCAGATGGATTCAAAAGTTAAGAATCAGTTGAGTGAGAATTATCTGGCGATTAGGAAACCCAGTGCAGATCAGCCTTCCCTAACTCTTGAGGATCTCTATATTACCCATAGTATAAAGCTTGATTTATCAGGCTCTCGGGATAGTGATATAGTCAGTGACAGGATACTCCGAGTAAAGGGAACGGATTTTCATGCGGGAGATCCCGTGTATACCGAGACAGTGTCGACAGAGACGGATGAGGATGGCACTACCAAGGAGGTTGTGACCAAGGACTACGGAACGGATATTTGCCATAGTATTACGATGACCTCCAATCAGGATGCGGGAACCGGGCTCTACCATATACAGCTTCTGTTGGAGCTGGATACGGTATATGCTTACACGATTCTTGAGGATGCTAATTATTACTATATAGATTTAAGAAAGCCTTCCGATGTCTATGATAAGATACTTGTGATTGATGCGGGTCACGGTGGCAAGGATGCAGGTGCGCTCTCCAAGGATGAGACAATTTATGAGAAGAATATTAACCTTGGTATCGCAATGCAGCTGAAGGAACTGCTGGATCAGGAAAATATCAAGGTATACTATACCAGAACCGGTGATAATACCGTATTCTTAAGGCCCAGAGCAACTCTGGCCAATTCGGTGGACTGCGATTACTTTATCAGCATTCACTGTAATTCGAATGAAGTTACTTATCCGAATGGAACCGAAGTTTTATACTATGATAATGAATTTAAAGGTGTTCGTGCGAAAAACCTTGCCAAGCTTTTTTCGGAAGAGATTGGCAGAGGTACGGAATTAAAGGCACGCGGTATCCTGCAAAAACAAATGGAGGATATCTTTATTATGGATAAAGCACAGGTTCCGACTATACTAATAGAAATCGGTTATATATCCAATGCCGGTGATCTGAATTACTTAAGCAGTCCGGATAAACAGAAGGAGATTGCAAAGAGTATCTATAACGGAATTATGCGGGCATACGATGACCTCCCCGTGAAAAAATGATTTATGATAAGCAGCGAGGGTTCAGGGTTACAACTTAGGAGCATCTGGAGGAAAGAATGAGAAAGGTTATATTTGCAACATCGAACGAAGGAAAGATGAAGGAAATCAGAGAAATTTTGTGTGATATGGATATTGAACTGTTATCCTTAAAGGAAGCTGGGCTTAATCCTGATATAGAAGAGAATGGTACTACATTTGAAGAAAATGCAATCATTAAAGCAAAAGAAGTAATGGAACTGACAGGAGAGATTGTACTGGCGGATGATTCGGGGCTGGAAGTAGACTATATGGAGAAAGCTCCGGGTGTCTACTCAGCCAGATTTATGGGTGAGGATACGTCTTATCTGATCAAGAACCAATATATTATCGACCGGCTGGCAGCAGCCGAGGGGGATGAACGCAGCGCAAGATTTGTATGTGTCATTGCTTGTGCTTTCCCTGATGGTACGGTCATAACCTGCAGGGAGACTGTGGAGGGCTTTATAGCAAAAGAGATCAGCAGCGGATCAACCGGTTTCGGATATGACCCCATTTTTTATGTACCGGAATATGACCGCGCTATGTCAGATATGACTCCGGAGCAGAAGAATGCCATCAGTCATCGAGGAAAGGCTCTGCGTGCAATGAGAGAGGTTATAGGAGAACATCTGTAAAGCTGCGATGGGAGATATAAGATGAAGGTTCTGATAGTTAGTGACACCCATGGAAGAAACCACTACCTGATCGATACCATTAATCGGGTTGCACCGATTGACCTCCTAATTCATCTTGGAGATCTGGAAAGCGGAGAAGAGTACATCAAATCCATGCTAAACTGCCCGGCGGAATTCGTATCAGGGAATAATGATTTTTTTAACGGGTTACCGAAGGATAAGATTATCCATATCGGAAAATATACGGTAATGCTTACACATGGACATCGCTACGGAGTAAATTTCAGCACCGGTACCCTGCAGGAAACTGCAAGAAGGCAACAGGCGGATATTGTTATGTTCGGACATACGCATGTACCGTTAATCGATCTTACAGGAAGCGTCTGGACAATAAACCCGGGGAGCCTTGCGCTACCCAGACAGTATGGCCGTGTTCCTACCTATATTATTATGGAAATCGACTCTGAGGGGGAAGCTCATTTTACGCTGAACTATTATCATGCTACCTCTTGATTTTACAGGTTTTTTCAGTTTTTTGAAAAAGAAAAAAAGATATAAAAATGTGTTGACAATAAAGAAAGCCTATTATATAATAAATCTTGCGTCACGGCTGGAACGAGAGGAAAACCTTGAAAAATGCATATAATACGGCCCGAGAGAGAGCATTAGCATCCAGTATGTAGTTGTATATATTTTCGGGGTATAGCGCAGCTTGGCTAGCGCGCTTGATTTGGGATCAAGAGGTCGCAGGTTCGAATCCTGTTACCCCGACTGTGAGTCAACCGGGTTGCATAATTCGTACAGTAGTTACACAGAATAACAAAATAGTAAATCCTATGCGGGTGTAGTTCAATGGTAGAACACTAGCCTTCCAAGCTAGATACGTGGGTTCGATTCCCATCACCCGCTTGATATTTGACTTATATGAGGAATATATATTCTGAAATAGGACAATA
>JAEZLY010000268.1 GCA_023414985.1 Bacillota bacterium
TAATCATTTTATTAATCATTTAATTAATCTTTCAATTAATTATTCAATTAATCTTTCATTCAATATCTCATTTAATCTTACAAATCAATCCCAATTTATTAAACACATCATGCTCTAAATCTTCCCGCAATCGCTTCAAAGACCTTTATTCCGTCGATTGCTGCGGAGGTAATACCTCCGGCGTAGCCTGCACCTTCTCCGCACGGATAAATTCCCTTGATATTTGATTCAAATTGTTCATCCCGCAGAATTCTGACCGGGGATGAGGTCCTGCTCTCTACTCCGGCAAGTACTGCTTCCTCTGCAGCAAAGCCCTTGATTTTGCGATCAAATGCAAGGATACCTTCCTTTAAGGCTTCCGTAATTTCCTTTGGAAGACAGTTATTTAGGTTGGTAAGCCGATATTCTCCCTTGATATTGGGAGTAACATTTCCTATTGTAACACTATCCCGATTATTTAACAAGTCGCCGAACAGCTGTACCGGAACAGCGCCCTTTCCTGCCTGATAAGCCGCCTGTTCCCATCGTCTCTGAAAGGCTATCCCTGCAAGCGGGCCCTCAGCACCGAAATCCTCCGGTTGAACCGTCACAACAATGGCACTATTGGCATTGGCTTCATTTCTTAAGTAATTGCTCATTCCATTCACAGCAAGATGGCCAGGCTCCGAGGATGCATTCACAACAAAGCCTCCCGGACACATACAGAAGGAATAGACCCCTCTGCCTTCTTTCGTCTGATGAGTCAGTTTATAATCAGCTGCCGGAAGCTTAGGATAATCCCTGCCGTACTGTGCCTCGCTGATCAGGCTTTGCTTATGTTCGATACGCAATCCGATTGCAAAGGCCTTCGGTGAAAGGATCAACCCCCGCTCCGATAACAGGGAAAAGGTATCTCTGGCACTGTGTCCGATGGCTAAGATCAGTACCTCACAGGGAATTTGCTCTTCGTGGTTTAAGACAACCGCTTTCAGTGCTCCTGCTTCGGTAACCAGATCCGTCAGCTTGGTATTGAAACGTACCTCTCCGCCATAGCGGATAATATCCTTCCTCATATTCTCAACAACAGTACGAAGCTGATCTGTTCCGATATGGGGCTTATTCAGATACAGAATGTCGGAGGGAGCCCCGTATTCCACAAAGGTCTCCATGACTAGCCGGTATCGGTTGTTCGCATCCTTCACCAGGGTATTCAGCTTTCCATCTGAAAAGGTACCGGCTCCTCCTTCTCCGAATTGGACATTGCTTTCCGGCTTCAATACTCCCTTCGTCCAGAACTGTTCCACCGCTGCTACCCTTTTTTGCACTTCATCTCCCCGTTCCACCACCAAAGGCTGATAGCCATGCTTCGCCAGCAGCAATGCCGTAAATAATCCTGCAGGGCCTGTTCCCACAATAACAGGGCGATGAGGTAATGATTGATTACCATCCGGTTGAAAGGTATAATGTTCTATTTTTGCATAGGATACGTCCTTATTCCTACTTTTTGCGATGATACCGTCTTCCGTCTCGTGTGAGGCAAGATGCAAGGATACCTCTACCGTATAGATATATTTAATTTCATTCTTTCTGGCGTCGATGGATTTTTTTACGATGGTATAGCAACCTATCTTCTGTACTGCAATTCGCAGTGATTTTGCTATCGCATTCTTAAAATCCTCCTCCGTATGCTCAATTGGGAGCTTAAGCTGCGCTATTCGAATCATTTGGCATCCGTTCCTTTATTCTAAAATCGAACTATATTGACATAAATAAATTTATCTGGGTAATATTCACTATATGTGTTACTTTTTAACATATATCATGATTATATTCTTTTCACTTATTGAGCTATTTCTTTTGCGTTCCCATATAGCCCCTTACTATTAATGTTTTATGTTTGTTTCAGTTTCTTCCTTGCCTTCCTATCCTGTTATGTTCTTCTATGGCTTTCCAGCAGCTTTTCCTGCAACAAATCCACTGCTCCAGGCCCATTGCAGATTATAACCGCCGCAGGTACCATCTACATCAACCAATTCTCCTGTAAAATAAAGCTTTTTATGAAGCCTTGATTCCATTGTAGAGGGGTCTATTTCCCCCGTATTTATTCCTCCTGCACAGACCTGCGCATTCTCAAAGGAATTGGTTGCATTGATTGGAAGCTCATACTCCTTCAGCTGACGGATCAATGCCTGCAGTTCCCGTTCCGTCACTTTACCAACAAGAATGGTCGGATCTGCACCTGTCTCCTTAATCAGAATATAGTTTAGTTTATGATTCAGCAGCCCGACTAACATTTCTTCATAGGTTAGATCGGGATTACGGCTAATTCGTTTCTTCAGTATCGATAATACTGTCTCTGCAGACAAGTCCTTAAGAAAGTCCAGCTTCAGCCAGGTCTTTCTGCCGGCATCCAAGGCTTTTACAATATACCTGCTGATCTGAAGGATCGGAATACCTGAGATACCGTAGTCAGTAAAGATGATTTCACCTGTTTCTTCAGTCAGTAGCTTTCCGTCTGCCACTGCTGTAACCTTTGCAAAGGTACGTACTCCGGATACCGTCCTGCAGTTCTTATTCGGTGATTTCAGCTGAACCAATGCCGGCAGAGGCTTAATTACCGTATGCCCCAGCTTCCTGGCAAGTTCATAGCCGCTTCCGTCTGAACCCAGCTGCGGAGATGCACAGCCTCCGGCAGCAAGAATCAACTTTTCACAGTGATAGCTGCGTTGTTTTTGATCTATATCCTTGGTGACTACCGTATACTCCGGTTCCATTATTTCAATTACCTGTTCATTATATTGCATCCGAACTCCGAGACGTTCACATTCCTTCAGAAGCACCTGCAATACGCTGGCAGCCTGCTCCGAATTCGGATAATAGTAACCGTCCCGTTCCTTTGGGTAAATACCAAGTTCTTCAAAGAAGGCAAGGGTTTTCTTTACATCAAAACAAGACAGCACCTTCATAGCAAATGCGCTGTCATCTGATCGGTAGCATTCCGGTTCCTGTACAAGATTCGTAAAGTTACACTTGCCGTTTCCGGTCGCTAATATTTTCTTTCCTGCCTTTTCTTTACGCTCCAACACCAGAACAGAGCTTCCGCTACCCGCAGCTGTAATTGCAGCCATGAGTCCGGAGGCTCCGGCTCCGATGATAATCACGTCATAATCCACTTGAATAGCCTCCCATTTACCAATGTTTTTTTCATTATATTTGAACCGAGGCATTATTTCAAGCTTTTCTTTCCTATTTGATGTCTCGTTTGTTTTAATATTATTCAAACAATAAACATTAAATTAATTAGTTTTATCATGAAGTCAATATATGTCAATAATATTTACTCTCTTTATATGATAATTCCTAATTTATATTATGATATACAACTTTCTTTATTTTAGGTTAGATAATATAAAGATTATCTAATATCATCCGATATATAATTAGCAATATTAGTTTTATTATGAAAGAAGTGACTAAATATAAGGAGAGATCATATGAATATATTAATCTGGGGAACAGGAAAAGTTGCAGACGAGTTAATTAGTAAGCTTGATAAAATAGAATTCAATATTATCGGCTTCATAGAAAGTACTAAAAGTAAAGATTTCTTTATGGAAAAACCGGTATATGAAGCAAAAAGTTTAGTTACAATGAAATTGAACTATGAATTTATTATTGTCGCAAGCTCATTAGCAAAAGAGATTAGAAATCTTTGTATCGAATTAAAGATTGATATGAGTAAATTTGTATGGATAAGACTAGAAAAAAACATTGATAATAATGTGCTCTATAATACATACGAAATTGAAAATACTATTCCGGGATTTGGGCAGACATATTGTTCAGAATTTGATAAAGAAAAAATTCTTATTCAAGGTAAATTAAATTCTAATGAAGAATATAAAAAAAATTACGAAGAAGACTATATTCGATTTAAAATGTTTGATTTAGTAACTAATGAAATTGATGATTCCCTAGAAGGTGATGTGGCTGAGCTAGGTGTATTTCAAGGAGAGTTTGCAAAACACATTAATAGGAAATTCTTTAGTAGAAAACTTTATTTATTTGATACATTTAGCGGTTTTAATGAAGAAGAAGCTATATATGAAACAACAGCTGGAAATTGTGATCAATCATTTGTAAGTTTTTTTTCCCAAGGTTCTGAAGAGATAACATTAAATAAAATGAAGCATATAGACAACTGTATTATAAAAAAAGGATATTTCCCTGATAGTTTAGATGGTCTAGAGAGTAAATTTGTATTTGTTTCCATAGATGTTGACTTTGAAAAATCTATTTATGAAGGCTTAAAATACTTCTACCCTCGCTTAGTAAAGGGGGGATATATATTCATACATGATTATAATTATTATTTAAAAGGTGTAAGAAAAGCAGTATTATCATATGAAAAAGAGTTTGGTAAATTATGCAAGGTACCTATTGCAGATAATTGTGGAACATTGATTATTACAAAATGAGTCTGTGAATAAAAGTTACGGTTCATAGCCCAGATGATCGTCCATTTCCACTTCAAGCTTTCCTTGCTTGAACCGCCTAGCAGGTCTTTAAGAGCATCCTGGATATCTTAAGCAGACTGGATGTCGTATTCCTGTAAAAGAGCAGCAATGATGTTTTTTTCCCTTCGGTCATTTTGACCGGTTCACGTTTTTTTACCATAATAAAAGAACTCTTATGATATTTTTATTTTATCATAGAAAGCCTTAGGTAAATATTTATTTTACAGACTTTGTTTCACAATCTCTACAAAATAGTTTTATATAAACAGAGCGGCAACCCTATTAACGGGAAACCGCTCTATCTATTAATTGTACATTTCAATGTAGATAATATGTTAACTTGAATAACTTTCCAGTAGTGAATAAAGCTCTTCCAGACTATTGACATAGATGCCGTTACTTAACGCAATCCGATCCTCTTCCGGCAGATCCTTTGCCAGGATATGCGTATAGCTGTAGACGCTCTTTAAATCACTATTATAGACTACCACATATCCATCCTTTACAACTACATAAAAACGATAAGGAATAAAATCTTCATTGTAGGTTTTTTTGATCTCTATTACGTCCCCTGAAAACCGTACCAGTTCGTAAGAAATCAAACCCTTATTATATTCCGATAATGGCATATCATTCATATAGTTTGCCAGATATTCCACTATCTGATCACGAGTCAGACCAACCAGAGTCGCAGGAGGATTTAATTTCTGGGTTTCTGTCTTGTTCGTCTTCATATCAAAGATTTCCAGAATATATTCAGTCGATGGCTGAACCGTCGTCTCTGACTCTTCATTTACAGCCACACTCTCCGGTTGTTTTACCGGAGTGGGTGTAACCGATTGTGTTAATTCAAGCAGCTTATCCTTACGTTCAATCGCTTTCTGATTGAACTCATTCAAAGCATGCAGATAACTCATATAATAGCAGGTGCTGAACATAAGACACATCAGCACAAAGCTTCCGAGATAAATTGATGCTTTTTTAAGTTTCATCCGAAACCACTCCTTTGGCTCAATTATCTCCAGTTTTCACAAATTTATACAATTATAATAGTCTTTACCTATAGAAAAAGGTAAGAAGCATCAATCTCCTTACCTTTCAATACAGCATATATTTTCAAAGACTTATTTTTTTCCGTTTACAGCAGATGTAATTTCTTCAGAATACGGATGATGCTTCTGCTTTTGGGTACAAAGGCGAGCTCTTCCTCACTTACTCCCCTCATCACAATCAGCAGGGTAAAATACACAATGACCGCTGTTATGATGGATACAATAGTTGAAATCAATACACTTCCGGAAAGCTGTATCATTCCATGATAAACAAAATACGTAATCACACCCATCAGACCTGCACTGACAGTCGGAATCAAGAAAGTCTTTACCACCTCCTGCTGATAATTCAGATGCTTAGCGATGGCAATCCAGTTCAGAATGCAAACCACCATTGGGAAGGTGACATTACCGATGACCAGTGCATAGGTACTCATCGGAGTGAAATATAACAGCCCGAACACCACTGCCACATGGATTCCTAAGGAGATGGCCGAATTGATTACCGGGATTTTTAAACGATTGATACCCTGCAGTACTGCTGTCGTCACTGTAGACAAAGCATAAAATACGATGGAAACCGATCCAAGCATCATGATATTGGCAGATAGCGCATTATTATCATCAAATAGCATATACAATATAGGGGAGGCAAGTACTCCCATCCCGACTGCAGAAGGAATGGCAATGATCATATTGAACTTGACTGCGGCATGGAGCTTATTATGAATGGCATCCATCATTCCTCTCGCCATATCCGCCGCCAGGGTTGTCACGATTGCGGCGCCGATAGCAGTTGCAATGGATACCGGTACATTTGTTAATAATCTGTATTCAGCACTGTAGATACCGATCAAAGTATTACGATAACCTTCCAGATAAAGCTGGCCGGCCACAGCTTTGCTCTCCGTCTGCAGTACCGGAAGATCAAAGCCTGCAATCACCTTCCCAGACATAATATGACCAAACATAGAACTATCTAGTAATCCACTAATTTGATAGACGGTCTGGCTTAATATAATAGGACCAATTGTCATCAATAGCAGCTTAAAAACATCACCATAGGATTCTCTGGCTTCGGAGGTATCATGCCGCATCTGCTTGTTTAATACAGGTTTATATATCACAAATACAAACAACAGGAAAAGAAGTCCGATGCAGGCACCCACAAAGGTACCCAGAGTACCGCCTGCTGCACCATAAGAAGCCATATTGATCGATGCACTGTTGTATTTGATCAGCAGCCAGGCTGCAAGAACACTAACGATGGCATTGAATATCTGCTCCAGTACCTGGGATACCGCGGTTGGAATCATCGTATTCTTTCCCTGATAAAACCCTCTCAGCACTCCCATAATAGAGAAGACAAAGATGGTCGGTGCCAGAACCATAAGCGGAAGCGTCGTATTCGGACTTTTGAAGATGGCCTGCGCAAGAAAGCCTGCTCCAAAGAATACGATCAACGTTGCCACCAAGCCGACAGCTACAGCGAATGCCATGGCACACAAGAACACCCGGTAGGAATTTCGATGCTCCTTATTAACTCTCCTTGCGGCAACCAGCTTCGATACAGCAAGCGGGATACTGTAGGAGGAAAGGATCAGGGCGATATTATAGATTTCGAAAGCGTTTTGATAATATCCATTACCTTCTTTTCCAATAATACGTGTCATAGGAATTCGATAGATCAACCCTATGATTCGCACTAGGATGGAGGCAATCGCCAATATACTTCCCTGTACCAGAAAATGATTACGTTTGCTATGTGATGACATATCTTTACTCCCCTAAAACATCTTTTGTTATTTCAATTCTTTCATTCGCTCATTACTTATGAATAATTCTGATTATTCATTTCTGCTTGTCTTGCTGAATCAAATCAGGTATTTCTCTGCTTATGCTTCTGCCTAATTGATTTTCACATCACCGGTCCGGTCATTCGGGAATAAGGCAATATAAGTCTTTCCCGGATTAATCGTAAGCTCTGCACCGGTCTCGTCGTAATATCTCATCCAGCTTTTTGCTTCATTCTTCTTCCAGGTAATCGAAACCATCTTACCATCACAGATATAGATGCCTTTTCCGGCGGCATTCGCCAGATCCATGGTCTGATAGCCTTTCTTATCGATATTCCATTCCTTCACGAATTGAATGATAATATTCTTGAAGGCAAGCTGCTTTCCGGTATTGGAATCCTTATGTGCCGCTCCGAACTGATAACGGTAATAAAGCTTGTCATCAGCGTTATAGGTAAAATAAGGTGAGGTATAGGCAGAAAAATCTAAAGTCACTTTATTTGCCGCTTTGTCCGAGGTTAGTTCTGTATCCTCTTGATAGAACGAGAAATGCGCCTGATCTTCTTCAGAATATTGTGTCTGGAATTTCTTTATCTCAATTCCCTTCAGCATTCCCTTCCTTGTTGCAAAAGCATTATGCGGAGCTTTGATGGAATGATCCCTGTAAAATACAACCGTATCCATACTTGAATTACCGTCAATCTCATTTACCCCAAGCTCCTTGATCTTTGCCCGGGCATATTTGGTTCCGCCGTAATGTATGTAAATCGCATCATATTCGTCTGCAATACTGACAAAATAATGTCTTGCGCTTCGCGTAGAGCCTATTCTGTCACCCTGATAATTCTCACCAATCCCAAGAAGTCTGGTGATACCGCCCTCCACGATACACTCATAGACAATATCTGCCTGACTGATGCCCCATTGATTGGATACACTTTTAAAATTATTAAACTGAAATGCGATCGGACGTTTTGTTCCAATCTCCTTGGAAACCCATTCCCCGCTTAACCAGCTTCTCATCTCTCCGTCGTGGTTGGTATCTTCGGGTACCGGTGTAACGGCTTGTGTTACTTCTGAATCTTCCTTGAGTGCCTCAGTGACACTGGGATTGTTTTCATCATAATCCTTTTGATATTCACTGATCACATCTCCGTTATAACCGCTGTTCTTATTGCAGCCTGCGAATAAGACTGCTGCTGTTGCCAGAAGTAAATAATATGTAATTTTCTTCATGTACGGTCCATACCTTTCCTTAGGATTTACAAACAAAACCTTTGCTTTTATCTGAGAATCTTCAGCTTGTCCAAAACCTCCCGCTGCTTGTCCTCCATCAGCTTCCGTTCTTCTTCCTCCATATGATCGTAGCCGAACAGATGGAACATACTGTGAGTAGTTAAAAAGGCCAATTCACGCATCAGCGAATGTCCATATTCTTTTGCTTGTAGTTTTGCCCGTTCCAGAGATAGGACGATATCCCCCAGCAGTAATTCTCCGGTCTCAGGATGAAAATAGGAAGCCACATCCTCCTCAAGCCGCGAGAAATCGCCCGGTGTATCATAATCAATGATCGGAAAGGATAAAACATCTGTCGGAGCATCAATGTCCCGATGTTCCTTGTTAATTGTTCTGATCTGCTCATCATCCGTAAGCAAAATACTGACTTCTGCCTCATATGGGCATTCCACATAGTCAAGGCATGCCTCAACAACCTTCTTTTCCATCTCTTCGAAATCAAATTCGAACTTTTCGGTCACCTCATAATCAAAGTTGATTGTCATGGCACTACCGCCCCTTTCTTGAGTCATTCCATTCTGTAGTACTTCATCTAATCCTGTCTGTCAGAATTATTTTTATCCCTGTCTGAATTCCTTTTCATAGAACTCCTTCAGTACCTTGAAATCCTTCAAGGACAGATCAACTCCGTCAAAGGTCCCCTTATCCATACGCATCTGAAATATATTATCAATAATTTTATTGGTGGAATATTTATGGTCATCAGATTTCTCTATGTAATCCATTGTCGATACAATATTGTCCGACAGCATGACAATAGCTGCCTCCACAGAGCTTGGCTTATCATATTTAATATTATGTTCCTTCAGAATTGCCTTGAGCTCTCTCGGAAAGGAATATTCCTCCGCGATAGCCAATCCCTCTTCGATATAATTCTTGCCTCCCAGTTTGCCGATTTCATGATACAGACCACCTGCTTTGGCCAGCAGTTCATCTGCACCTACCTCCTTTGCTGCACGGCAGGAAAGATCACCAATCTGCAGCGCATGGGCATAGATACTTTCCGAGAACTGTTTCAACCTGCGCAGCAGATCATTCTCCTCTGAACATAAAATATCATAGCTGGGTTTATTATCCGCAGCCGCAGCCTGATCGCCGGATTCTTCCAACCTTTGGTTAGACGAATTTACCAGCGGTTCGGTTGCAGAATTTTCTGTCACAGAGCAATTTTCTTCAGTAATGGAATTTATTTGAAGAAGCTCCTTATCCGTAACAGCTTCTGCCTGGTGTTCCTGACCTCCTGCCCTGTCATAGAACAGGCACAATAAAAAGGCGGTAACAAGTACCGCTAAGATACTGAACAGGGAATTCAGATAATTATAATTTACATTCTTATTAAAGATAAAGTTATTAATGACAAAGGAAAGCGTAACATTCGTAGACAGAATAATGATGGCTGCATATACTACTGTAGTCTTTGACCGCAGAGCACCTGCCAGTAAACACATCATTGCTCCGATCACCAGTATCTGAATTACCAGCTCCAAGCCTAAGGACAAAGAGATGGCCATAATGATGGTAAGGTTAAAATGAAACAGCAATCCAAGCTTATTATCAATCAGCATAGAGATGAGCAAGCCGCCGAACATCCAGAAGCAGAACATATAGGGCTTTGGTACGAACAACAGCAGGCAGATGGCACATAGATATCCGAGGATAATAATTGTCTTGGCAAGTCTCTTGCTGAGGATAATCTCTGCATTTGTGCGGATATAGAAGGTGGCTACCGCGGTTAAAACCATGGTAAGAATAGCGATCTTGGAAATATCCAGGGCAGTATTGCCATACAGATACCCCGGCAGAATCGCCGCAAACATGGATAATATGGGCAGTATCGTGATAAGAATAGAATTTTTACCTGTTTTCATCTCGGTTTCCTCTGATCTTTTCGGATTTGTAATTGATACGTCTGACTTTTTTATGCTTATCCTTTTCCGAGCTTCTGTCCTCATATCTCTTCTGCTTTTCTTCAAAAGCGTCATAAGCCTTGACAATTTTCTGCACCAGAGGGTGTCTTACAACGTCCTGACTGGTCAAATAGGAAAAACCGATATCTTCAATCTTAGATAATACTTTCAATGCTACATCGAGTCCGGACTTGCTGCCTGCCGGAAGATCCTTCTGCGTCTGGTCTCCTGTAATGACGACCTTGGAGCCAAATCCAATTCTTGTTAAGAACATCTTCATCTGAGCAGGGGTCGTGTTCTGTGCCTCATCCAGAATGATAAAAGCATTCTCAAGAGTACGTCCTCTCATATAGGCAAGGGGTGCCACCTCGATCAGGCCCTTTTCCGTGTTCTTGATATAAGCTTCAGGCCCCATGATCTGATACAATGCATCATACAATGGCCTTAAATAAGGGTCTACCTTGCTCTGCAGATCGCCGGGCAGAAAGCCCAGCTTCTCACCTGCCTCAATTGCAGGACGGGTCAGGATGATCTTACTGACTTCATCATTTTTAAATGCAGTGATAGCCATCGCCATAGCCAGATAGGTCTTACCTGTACCGGCCGGACCGACACCGAATACGATCATTTTCTTCCGAATCTGATCGACATAAGTCTTTTGACCAATTGTCTTAGGCTTGATCGGTTTACCACTGATTGTATGGCAGATCAAATCCTTATCTATCTCAACGATTGCACGCTCCTTATCCTCAAGGCATAAGGAAATGGCATAGTTTACATTCTGTTCCGTAATCTGGTTTCCCCTTCTGGAAAGCTCCAGAAGCTGGATAAATACGCTTTTTGCTTTTGTGACATCCTCTGCGGCACCAACCACCTTTACTTCGCCGTTTCTGGCTATAATCGTAACATTAAAGGCACGTTCTATGATTTTTGCATAAGCATCAAAACCACCAAAAACATTTTTCTCATGTTCCGCAGGAATATCAATGATTGTCTCCATTATGCTCATCTGCTGGTTCTATCCTCCACTCATTTTCCTGAATAGTTCTGTACTCCCAGGCAGGCTCTTCCACTAAAAGCCTTCCCTGGGCAATACATCGATTGTTCTTTATCGTTATTTTAACATTATTTTTGATAATTAAAACATCATTTTCAATTAATCTGTTTAAATATCTTTCCAATCTTGTATTTGCAATCGCAAGAGCTTCTTTCTCAGTATAACTTAGCTTTTCTTCTCTGTATTCCCTGGTTTTGATCTTTCCGATACTGAAGGGAAGATAAAAACTTTCGGTAATATGGAGCTTTTTTTCGTTTACAATTATATCATACATGTTATAGGAATTTCTAGGACTATATAAAAATAATTTCTTCCGGAAAGCACTGAAATAATATCTGTCTTTCTCCCGCCCGGAATACTGCTTTTTCGTATAATTCATCGAAAATGAATTCTTATAGTCATAAAAGGTTCTGCACCTGATATCAGCGTCGGCAACTACCGGCTCCTTACTGATGATTTCTTCAAAATCGCCCATGACATTGATGATTCCGGATACCAGGATATCACCCTTTTTCACCACATCTCCATCCTTCACCATAGGAGTTCCGGATCTGGTGATGATGGACTGAACGATAGCGTCCTTCGCAGCTACCATATGACTCGGTTTCATTGTCTTTGCAGCAGGTGCGGGCATATTCGTTTCCTTTATTTTGATAATCAGACGGGTACCTTTGATTTCAGCCGATACCCAACCGATATCGTTATAGGCCAATCGCATTGTTTCCTCAATTTCCTGGCAGTTTACTTTCTTTTTCCGTATTCCTGTATAAACCTGATTTTCACTTAAGAATTTTGTAAGAGCCTCCGGTGTGTATTTCCCACAACCAGAAAAGCTGATATCCCAGATATAGAGGGAAAGAATATAAATCAAGATAAGGCAGAGCAGGATGCCACCGAAGAAGACCTTTCTCTTTCGATATCTATGTAAGAAAAATGGTAATCCGGATTTACTGATGATTTTGGGCAGTATCCCGGTCTTTCTTGCAATGGGTTTCAGCTTCTTATAATTAGAAGCATGGATATGGAATTCATAATATTCTCCGGTTTTTTTCAGATCCCATATATTGATCCTGTGATTACAGCATAGGTTAATAAAGCGTTCCGGTGCAATTCCTCCGATCTGAATGATCAGAACACCCCTAAGCCAATTCATCAGCTTCCTTAACATAGGATTCCCTCCCTGTAGACGAAATATCCATCATTGGTAATAGATAGCCTGGATATAGCCTGTCACACGCATTTCATCTTCAGTAAAGTAGAGAATGTTCAGATTCTTCCCCTCAATGCAGACCCTGCAAAGCTTTGTTTGTACTTTAATCATATTCCCGTTATACTCAATGATACCTTTATAATTCTCAACGCTCAGCTCATTTCTGCCTGTAGCTGTAATGATGGGAGCTCCGGCCAGAACATCTGCAGGAAGACCTAACCGATTTGAGACTTCTTCCATATAATTCAGCTTTTGTTCCTTTGGCTTCTTTTTCTTTTGAAACCCTTTATATAAGGTATTCTTGGAATTTTTCTTGAAGTCATTATGAGTTGATTTTAGACGGCTTTTCATATACACCTCCGCTTTTGAACACGGATACTGTTAATAATATATGAAAATGTTAGAATTAGTAGACTAAATTATAACTTTGTATGCAACCGATCATTCTGCCTGATGGTAACGGTATTGTTTTCCCTGCATACAATTATCTTAACGTTAAAACAAGGATGAAAGAAATGAATGCATTATTATTCTCCATACTTGAATCTTTTCTATTTGTAATAGCGATTTCCATAGATGCCTTAATCGCCAGCTTAGCTTACGGCTGTAATAAGATTAAAATACCCCTTCAGGCCATGCTGGAAATCGCCTTAATCTGCACCGGAATCTTAGGATTGTCCCTGTTATGCGGATCCTTATTAAAAGCATTGATACCTGTGTTCCTCTTAAAACTGATTTCGTTTCTGATTCTATTTGCATTAGGTATTACAAGATTGATTGATCATTTGATTAAAAGGTTTATTGAACACCATACAGTAAATAAGGAAATCAAATTCAGCCTGCTCAACTTAAATTTTATCTTAAATATTTATGCTAATCCGATCGATGCGGATTTTGATCAATCAAAAACGATTTCCGCAAGAGAAGCTTTTTCGATTGCAATCTCCTTGTCTATAGACAGTCTGGCGGCGGGTGTCGGCGCAGCCTTCGGTAACATCAACATCGCTGCTATTTTAGTCTTTTCCCTGATTTTAAGTATGTTGGCCATTAAATTAGGTGAATTTGCAGGAACTAAAATCAGTGATAAGGTTCCGTTCGGATTGTCCTGGCTCAGCGGTATCCTGCTGATCGTTCTGGCCTTCTTCCGGTTATGACCAGACGATTATAGCAGTTTATACATCAGAATATCATCTACATAGGTTCCATTCAGAAGAAATTCCTTTACCAGCCTCCCCTGCTCCTGAAAGCCGTTGGAATAATAAAATGCAATCGCTCCTTCATTGGATGCGAGCACTCTGAGTGAGATTTTCAGAAAGCCCTGCTGTCTTGCCCAGGAGTTCAAATGCTCCATCAAGGCTCTGCCTACTCCCAAGCCTTGAAAATCAGGATGGACTGCAATATAAAGCTCCAGTACATGACTGTTGGAGGCAAGTCCCGTTGGATTATGAGAGCCGATATATCCTGCCACCTTATTGTCAACTTCTGCAACAAACACCTTATCACTGGAGTAATGTCCGGCATATTCCTCAACTGACCTTTGCTTCATCGGTGCGGGTGTATTTGAACTGTCAAATACCAACTGGTCTATATTCAACATTTCTGCAAAATCAGATTCCTGTATATTTCTTACCATGATATTTTTCATACTATCAGCTCCTTTTTATTGATTATATTTATCAGTGTAAAATACTTGCGAAGTAACTCTACAAATGAAAATTAAAAGCGAATTTTCATTTATCATCGTAAAATACTTGCTTCGCACTCTATAAATGAAAATCAAAAAGTAGATTTTCATTTATCATCGTATAATATTTGCTTTGCAAATATTATACTTAATAAAAAACTTCCAGCAGAAATCTACTGGAAGTCTCTTTCATAAATTTTCATTTACTTTTTCGTTTTAGACTAAGAAAAGAATTATCTTATAAGAAGATTACTTTTCAACGTAAATTTAAATGAAGGATCAAGAAATTCTATGCTTCTCTTATCTGTATAATACAGACCAAAGAAAGCTTCGTCTTTCTGATTAATATTTACGCTTTCTAGCTGCTTCAGACTTCTTCTTACGTCTTACGCTGGGCTTCTCATAATGCTCCCTCTTACGGATCTCCTGCTGGATACCTGCCTTCGCGCAGTTTCTTTTGAATCTGCGGAGAGCACTATCTAATGTTTCATTGTCTTTAACAATTACATTTGACATATTCTCACACCT